>JAADFT010000054.1 GCA_013152765.1 Calditrichota bacterium
TGAATCTGGTACAGGTCAATCACATCCACATTAAGCCGACGCAAGCTCGCTTCGAGCTCCTGGCGAACGCTCCAGGCCTTCAGCCGTCCCGAGACTCTTCCGCGGGCGTCCCAGACCAGACCGCACTTGGTGGCGATGATCACCTGATCCCGTCGCCCCGCCACTGCCTTGCCGACAATTTCTTCGCTGTGACCGAGACCGTACACAGCGGCCGTGTCGATCCAGTTGATGCCTAAATCCAGCGCCCTTTGAATCGTGGCAATCGAGTCGCGGTCGTCCTGAGGCCCCCAGCCCCACTGCCACGGGCCACCGATTGCCCAGGCGCCAAGCCCAACAGTCGTCAATTCCAGATCTGTGTAGCCAAGTCTTCGCTTGCGCATCTTCACCTCCGTTCTGTCCCGTTGACGACTGAGATCGCGATCCGCTTCACCAGAATAACTGCAATCTCGCTGCCGAACTCCGTTCCACAATCCGCCAACGCGGCCTGTTCCTCTCTGGCAAAGGTACTTCTTGAAAACGCTTTCTTCAAGTCCGAATATTCCCAACGGCCACCCGGATCTGCACGGAACAACTCGAAAGCCGTTGAGACCCTTCGGCTGCCCGGGTTTGCGTTTGGCGCGCCCATTTTGTACATTGGCGACCCAGCACAGGGAGGAATGCCAATGTCCACACAAGCTGCAACCGTCTTTACGTTTTCATTTTCGGTCAAGGGCCATCACGTTGGGTCGGAGGGTTGGGCACACCCGTGGTTTGTGCAAAACGTGGCGCAGGACATTTCTGTTGCGGTGAGCGAAGCACACGGCTTCAACAGCGCCTGGTACCGCGCCGCCAGGAGTGGCTGGGTGATGCGCAGTTTCGAAGTCGACTACCGGCATCCCTGGACGCTGGAGCAGGACTTCGTAGCCGAAACCTGGATCAGCAAACGTACACGCGTTGTGGCTGTGCGTCAGTACCTGTTCAAAGACCGCTCATCCGGCCAGCCTGTAAGCGGCGCCCAGGCCGAGTGGGTTTACGTCGACGCTTCCACTACCCGGCCCATTCCAATCCCCGACATCTTTGCAACACGCTACGTTCTCGACCCTCGCACAGCCCTGCAAAGCATCGATCCCCCTCAGGACGAAGCCCTGCTGATCGGTCGGGTCGGTTTCCGCGTGCGTTACTCCGATCTGGACATGAACAGGCACGCCAACAACGTCGCTTACATTCGCTGGGCCACCGACGCCTTGCAGGAAGTCGGAGCCACTGGCAGGCCAATCTGGTGGAAAATTCAGTTCAAGCTACCGGCCGGGCTGGCCGAGAATCTGGAGGTCGAGGTTTACAGCACCGGGGTGAACGCTTCAGGAGCGGGCTGGCAGGTGAACATTCTCAGTAAGGACCGGGGCGCGACGCTGGCTACCGCGCGGGTTGTGACCGCGTCGTGACGGGCACACCGAGAAGTTTCCGAGCAAAAGACGATCTGCCACGAGGGGAAACCTAATTCTGCTACGTGAAAATTTGGTTGGCTTTTCGGAGTCGTGGTTTCTCCAGGGCGAGATGTTCCTTAGTCTCGCCTGAAACAAGCCTGCTTTAGCAGGCGGCTTCCTTTGGTAGCCCGGGGATTTGATCCCGGGGCGGAGAAGCCACGCGCTACTTTCGCATTCGTTTCCCGAATCTGACGTAGTAGACCTGACCACCTAAGCAGTGCCTCAACGGCGGGGCAAGTTCAAGAAGATGTCTGCAGTTGCACTTCCGGTTCTTGCAGCGTCTCTTCGGTGTGGCTGATCTTGGAAAGGGAGTACCCTTCCTTCCCCGCGAAAATGAATCCCACCAGCGCCACGGGCAGGAAGCTGATGGCGTGTACCGCCACGGCGAAACTCAGCGACGCAGAGGCCGGGATCCCGAACAGCTCCAGCGACTTCATGCAGAGCCAGTGGTAAGTACCCACGTAGCCGGGCGAACTCGGCACCACCACGGCGATAGTGGTAATCACCAGCGTCACCAGAGCAGCATCCCAGGGTAGGTTGTACGTGCGGGAAAGATCGAACGCCTGGAATCCGAACACGAACACAAGCACGTACCCGGCCCAAATCAAAACTGACAGAACGACAAGCCACAGGTAGTCCAGCCTGCGCCGCAGGGGCACAACGCCGCGAGCGAATTCCCGGATGAGGGTGGCGATTTTGCCCGCCAGTTTTTGCGAGATGGGCCCCAACAAGCGCTGCACCCACCGCGTGACCGTGCTCTCGTACTTTCGCAAAGCGACCAGGAAAACAATCAGGGCCAGGGCAAACCCGAAAGTGAGGTAGCCGCTCGTACGCACCCAGCTTGGGAAGGGGAAAATCACAAACGTGATGCCCATGATCACAATCAGGGTGAGGACATCGATTACGCGCTCGACAGCGATGGTGGCCAGCGCGAGGCTGGCAGGCAACCGGCCCTTCTTCCCGATGATGTAAGCTCGCAAAACCTCGCCCAAATGGGCCGGGAGCACGTCGTTGGCCATGTAGCCGATCATGAGCGCGCTGAAGAGTTGCCCCGAGCGGAAGCGGTGTACTGGATCGAGCAGCAACTTGTGCCGCACGGCTCTCAACCAGTGGCTGCCGAATAGGGCCGCCAGGGCGGGCACGAACCACCAGTAGTCGGCCTGAAGCAGCGCCTGCCCGACCTGGTGCAGGTCCACCCCCTTGATCGCAAGATACAGGAAAAACACGCTGATGGCCAGTCCCACAAATAACCGCAAACTTTGTTTGATTTTTCTCGCCATCAGCTACTCCTGGTTGCTCTACACGCCGAACCTCACGGTGATCACGTCGCCGTCTTGGACAACGTAATCCTTGCCTTCAAGTCGCAGCACCCCTTCTTCGCGGCACCTGGCAAACGAACCAAGCCGCACCAGATCCTCGTACGGCACCACTTCGGCCCGGATGAAACCTCGCTCCAGATCGCTGTGAATCGCTCCCGCCGCCTCTTTGGCGCGCGTGCCTCGCCGAATCGTCCAGGCACGTACTTCCTTCTCACCAGCCGTGAAGAAATTGACAAGGCCGAGCAGCTCGTACGAGTCGCGAATCAGCCTGGACCGCGCTGGCTCCTCGAGATTCAAATCGTCCAGAAAAGCTCTGGCGTCCTCCGGCTCCAGCTGTGCAATTTCCGCTTCGATCTGCGCACAAACCGCCGTGACGCGAGTATTTGGAACCGTAGCCACATCGGCGAATTTGTCCAGCCAGACCTGCTCCTTTCCCAGGTCGCTCTCGCCAATGTTAACCACGATCAAGGTCGGCTTCAGTGTCAAAAAGCTGTAGCCGCGGACGACCTTCTCTTCCTCCGGCGCCAGCTCGAGAACGCGCAAAGGCTGGTTCTCTTCCAGAACTGTCCGGAAGCGACTCAGCAGCTCAAGCTCGAACAGCTCCTCTTCATTTTTCGTCTTGTGAGCCGTTTTCTCAAGCCTGGCGATCCGGTTCTCCACGATCGCCAGATCTGAGAGCAAAAACTCGGCCATGAGCTCGTCCAGGTCGCGAACTGGATCCACATTTCCGAGCGGGTGCGGCACAGACTCGTCCTCGAAAGCCCGCAAGACGATCAGCAACTCGTCGAGAGTGCGGATGTAGCCGAGGAATTCGTCGTCGAGTCCCGAGCGAGAGCCTCCTTCGCGCTGCACCGGAGCCATGTCCACGTACTCAACCGTAGCGGGCGTCACTTTGCGCGGCTGGAAAATTTCTGCGAGGCGCTCGAGCCGTTCATCGGGCACATCCACCACGGCACGGTGGGTTTCCCGCTTGCCGCCCATGAACTTGTCCACTGCGACGCTTCCACCCGTGAGCGCGTTGAACAGCGTCGTTTTGCCCGAAAGCGGTAGTCCAACAATGCCGACGATCATTTCGGCCTCCTGCGCCCTGGTCGCTTACTGGTCACAGTCATTCACACGAAGCCCCAAACGGCATTCGAGCCGTTGAACCCCGCGAAGCACATCGGAAAATGTCGTGTACGGTTCGAACTCGTAGCCGTTCTCACGACACCAATCCTGCAAGGGACCCTTGGCGAAGATGTAGTCGGCAGCTTCCACACCGTGGCGGTCGCTGATGCCATCACCGACGAAAACCGTGAAATCGCCTTCTTCGCGCAGTCGCCTGATGTGGTACCCTTTGCAGTTCGCGCACTCGTCGCACTCGATTCCGTGGTAAGGCAGTTCTGGCACAATCACACCGCCGTCCAGAAGCACCGCTTTGTTCGAGTAGAACTCCACGTCCCCGAGACCGCTTTTTTCAAGTACCCGACGGATGTAAATGTCCAGCCCGTCGCTGAGCACGGTGACGGGATAGCCGCGCTGTCGGCAGTACCGGACGAATTCCGGGAAGTGTGGATCCACCGTTTGCTGGCTGAGTAACGCTTCGAATTCCTTCGGGTCAAACCGGCTGGCGGCACAGATTTCTTCCAGGTACTCCTTCGAAGTGATCTCGCCACGGATGTAACGATCCACCGTCTCCTGCCAGCGATCTTTCCCGGCGAATGTCTGGAAAAACAGATCCCCCACATCATTCACCGCCGTCGTTCCGTCGAAATCGCAAAAGATGCGAAGCCGTTTGACGTCCGTCTCTGTTCCAACTGGATTGTTCATGTCCGTTCCACTGAAGCTGCTGGTTCTGTCCGAAAAAACCGACGTGGCACTCTGTGTGGTTCCGTTTGCTGCGTGGGATTTGTGTGAGATCTGCGGCCGGATCGCCCGCCTAGGTCGGTCAAATCCGGTAGCTACGCTGACAATCTTCCAGCGAAATGGGCTAAACCGCCCAAAACTCCTTGCCTTTTCCACGCACAGGGATCGCGCGAAATGTTCTTCTTCCCAAAATGAGCGTGGCGTCCGCTGCTGCCGCGGACGCCACACCGAAAAGTCTTTACCAGAAGTTGGAGGGAAGAGTCGGCACCTACTTGGCCTGCTCCTGCTCTTCCTCCACCACGGCCTGAGCAGCAGCCAGACGTGCGATGGGCACGCGGAATGGCGAGCAGCTCACGTAGTTCATGCCCACGCGGTGGCAGAACTTGACGGACTTCGGCTCACCACCGTGCTCACCGCAGATGCCCACTTTGAGTTCAGGCCGGGTGCTGCGGCCGCGCTCGACACCCATCTTGACGAGCTGACCGACGCCTTCCTGATCCAGCACCTGGAACGGATCCTCTTTGAGGATCTTCTTTTCGATGTACATGGGCAGGAATTTGCCGACATCGTCGCGCGAGTAACCGAACGTCATCTGCGTCAGGTCGTTGGTGCCGAAGGAGAAGAACTGCGCCTCGGCGGCGATCTTGTCCGCCGTCAGCGCCGCCCGTGGCACCTCGATCATCGTGCCAACCAGGTACTCGACGTCGACGCCGTACTTGTCGATCACTTCTTTGGCCACCCTGTCGATGACCTCTTTCTGGTTCTGGAACTCTTCGACCGTCCCCACGAGCGGAACCATCACCTCGGGCAGCACCTTCACGCCCTGTTTGGTCAGCTCGCAAGCGGCCTCGAAGATGGCGCGCGTCTGCATCTCGGTGATCTCCGGGTAGGCAATGCCGAGACGGCAGCCGCGGTGGCCAAGCATCGGGTTGAGCTCGTGCAACGATTCGACCCGCTCTTTCACCTTCTCCACCGGGACGCCGAGCTCTTCAGCGACTTCGCGCTGGGCTTCCTCTTCCTGCGGCAGGAACTCGTGCAACGGGGGATCGAGCAGCCGAATCGTCACCGGCAACCCTTCCATGACCTTGAAAATGCCGAGGAAATCTTCCTTCTGGTACGGCAGGATTTTGTCAAGGGCCTTCCGCCGTCCTTCCTCGTCCTCGGCGAGGATCATCTCGCGCATGGCCTTGATGCGCTCACCCTCGAAGAACATGTGCTCGGTGCGGCACAGGCCGATGCCCTCAGCGCCGAAGTTGCGGGCCACCTGCGCGTCGTGCGGTGTGTCGGCGTTGGTGCGCACACCCAGCTTGCGGATTTCGTCCACCCACTGCATGAGCTCGGCGAACTCGCCGGTCATCTGCGGCTCCACCGTCGGCACCTTGCCGAGCATCACTTCGCCGGTCGAGCCGTCGATGCTGATCCAGTCGCCTTCCTTGACCACGATGTCGCCAACCGTGAACTGCTTCTTCGCGTAGTCCACGTTGAGAGCACCGCAGCCGACAACAGCGGTCTTGCCCATGCCGCGCGCCACAACAGCCGCGTGCGAGGTCATGCCGCCGCGCGCCGTCAGAATGCCCTCCGCTGCGTGCATGCCACCCACGTCTTCCGGCGACGTCTCCAGACGAACCAGGATCACCTTTTCGCCGCGTTTGGCCCACTCCTCGGCGTCGTCGGCGTGAAACACAACTCGACCCGTTGCTGCGCCAGGAGAGGCTGGCAAGCCTTTGGCGATCACCTTCTTTTCCGCCTTCGGATCAAACATGGGGTGCAACAACTGGTCGAGCTGCTCCGGCGTCACCCGCATGATGGCCGTTTTCTTGTCGATCAGCCCTTCCTTCACCATGTCCACGGCCATCTTCACAGCGGCTTTGGCAGTCCGCTTGCCCGTGCGGGTCTGAAGCATCCACAGGCGGCCCTGCTGAATCGTGAACTCGATGTCCTGCATGTCCTTGTAGTGCTTCTCGAGGCGATCCCGGATCTCCTCAAGCTGCTTGTAGGCTTCGGGCATCACCTCTTCCAGCGTCTTTTGATCCGGCGAGGTCTTGGTGGCCTTGTTGATGGGTTGCGGCGTACGAATGCCAGCCACCACGTCCTCACCCTGGGCGTTCACCAGGTACTCGCCGTAGAAAATCTTCTCGCCCGTGGCCGGATCGCGCGTAAAAGCAACACCAGTCGCAGAGTCTTCGCCCATGTTTCCGAAGACCATGGCCTGCACGTTCACGGCTGTACCCAGGTCGTCGGGAATCTTGTTCAGCTTGCGGTAGGTGATGGCCCGTTCGTTGTTCCAGGACTCAAACACAGCGCGGATGGCGCCCCAGAGCTGCTCCCACGGGTCCTGCGGGAAGTCAATCCCTTTCCGCTCTTTGATGAGCTTCTTGAACTCCTCCACAAGCCTCTTCAAATCGTCGACCGTGAGGTCGGTGTCGTACTTGTACCCCTTCTCCTTTTTCAGGCGGTCGATGATCTCCTCAAACGGGTCGATCTCCTCTTTCGACTCGGGCTTCAGGCCCAGAACCACATCCCCGTACATCTGAATGAAACGGCGGTAGGAGTCCCACGCAAAACGCTCGTTGCCCGTCTTCTTGGCGAGTCCCTTCACCGTCTCGTCGTTCAGTCCCAGGTTCAACACCGTGTCCATCATGCCGGGCATCGAGATCGGGGCACCCGAACGGACCGACACAAGGAGAGGATTCTCGGGATCGCCGAACTTGGACCCCATGATCTTCTCGATGTGCTCGATGCCTTCCTTGACCTGCTTCTCAAGTTCGGGCGGGAATTTGTTGCCCGACTCGTAGTACTGCTTGCACATCTCCGTGGTGATCGTGAAACCGGGCGGCACAGGAATTCCCAGACGCGCCATCTCGGCCAGATTAGCCCCCTTACCACCGAGCAGGTTCTTCATCTCGGCGCTACCTTCAGCGGTACCACCTCCGAATTTGTACACCCATTTCTTCTCAGCCATCGTCGTCCTCCAAGTTTTTCAGAACCCGTCCGTGGAGAGCACCGTAAGTCATGATCGTTCAACCCGACGCCGTCGCTACCTGAGGCAACGACGGACGCTCGAGAACCAGTTCATTTCAACAAGAAGCCTTCAGCCCGACATCTTTCTACGCTTTGCCTTCCCCCTGCGTTCACCGGAAATCGTGCTTTTTGCGATGCTGCACTTCGCCCGTTGACCTTCTCAGGTCAGAAGCGAGGGCTGAGCAAAAGCTTGGGAGATGCGCCCGGACCGGTGCGACGAGGAGTTTCGCGAAAAGCGCAGAGATGACCGAAGCACAAGTTTTCCCCACCGAGCCCCCTCTTACGCCGCAGAGCGGCGCGCCAGATTCAGGAACAACCTCTGGTCAGGAGAGCAAGAGCACCCTTCTTCCGTCGGCCCCGGGCTCACTGCTGCGTTTTGTCCCGGCTGTGCCCTTCACAGTCATCCCGTGAAGCTCGCACGGTCAAGCGAGCACACAACAAGAGGCGACAGCGAGCGCCACCCTCCTGGCACCGCCAGCTTACAACAGTTGCGAGAGTCGCGAAATGCAGAGCAGCTCAGAACCGCGAAGCCCGAAGGTTGCACCTCAAAGAAACACACCTAATCCGGCAGCCACCACAATCACAAGAATCGGGTGAACCTTCAGAAAAGCAAGCACAACAAAACTTGCCAGCGCAAGAGCACCAGCCTGCCAGTTTGCCACGCTCCGCGGGAAAAGTGTCCACACAACCCACGCCAGCATGCCGATCACCACAGGCCGCAACGCCATGAACATGCCGTTGATGCGCGGGTTGTCTTTGTGCTCGTAGAGCAGGTACGCAAAGACCAGCATCCCAATCGCAGCCGGCGCACTGACGCCCACAATGGCCACCAGGCTACCCAGTACTCCAGCCACTTCCCAGCCGACGAAAGCCGCCAGTTTCACCGCGATTGGGCCGGGCAAGGCATTCCCCATGGCCAGAGCGTCCACGAACTCTTCGGGCGTCAGCCAGTGGTGCATGTCCACCACCTCCGCCTGAATCAGCGGAATCATGGCGGGCCCGCTGCCGAAACCAAACGTTCCGACCTTGGCAAAGGCCAGGAACAACTTGCCCAGCGCCACAACCAACGTCAGTTCTCCGAGGAGCTTTGCTTCACCTCGCCGCTCAAAATCGCGGTGTACTGGTCAGGACTGGTCACGATCTCCACTGCCTTCTGGAGCTGCTTGTCATCGTCAAATGTCGCCTCTACTGCGGCTTTGGTGCCCCAGAGTTTGGCAGCGATTTCCCGTTGCAGCGCCTGGCGAATGAAGTCGATGCTGTCCTGAAATTCTCTCTCTTTGACCTCTTTCAGGCGTTCGTCGATGGTCTTCAGCCCGGGTTCCAGAGACGCCAGGAATCCAGCCCGTTTCGCCTCTTTTTTGAAATCCTCGTAGGCGTCTTCGCCTTCCACCTTGTAGTCAAACTTGTTCTTCTTCAAGAAGTCGCGAAATTCCGCGATCAAAGCATCATCCACCTGAAAATCGCGCGGCAGGTTTGGGTGCTTGGTCGAGTACTCCACCGCGAAATTGAAGAGCATCGATTTCATCAGCAAAGCGATTTCCAGGGCGTTCAGCGAGTCGGCCTTCACGATCACGTCAGGGGTGATGCCACCGCCGCCTCGCACTTCGCGGCCGTGCAACGTGTGGTAAACCTTGGCACTGTCGTTCTCGAAAGTCTTGTTGAGCAGTACCTCCTGCTCGCGCCGGAAAACCTCTGGTTTCTGAATCAGACGGCCGCTCGGAATGTAGTACTTGGCGGTTGTGATCTTGACAGCGGCATCGCGCGAGATCGGCACCACCGTTTGCACCAGCCCTTTGCCGTAAGTCGGTTCGCCAACGATCACGCCGCGGTCCAGATCCTGAATGCAGCCCGAAACAATTTCCGACGCCGACGCGCTGTAACCGTTCACCAGCACCGCGAGGGGGCCATCCGGCCAGCTTGGGCTCCGCTTGGAGCGGAACTCCTGCTGGGCTTCCTTGATGCGGCCGCGCGTGCTCACGATGAGCTGCCCTTTAGGCACAAAGTTCTCCGCTACCTCCACGGCGGCTTCCAGCATGCCGCCCGGGTTGTTCCGCAGATCCAGGATGATGGCCCGGGCGCCCTGATTGCGCAGCTCGTTGACCGCTTCGCGAACTTCTTTACCAGCGTTGCGTGAGAAGCGTGTGAGCTTGATCAGCCCAACTCCGTCGCGCACGATTCCAGCGTAACTCACGTCCTTCGGGTGAATCTCGTCGCGAATCAGGCGAAACTCCAGCGGCTCCGGCACACCCGGCCGCCGAATCTTGATCGTTACCGGTGTACCCTTCGGGCCACGCAGTCTGGCAGCCGTCTCGGAAATGCTCAGGCCCTTCGTGGAAACGCCGTCCACTTCGATGATCTGGTCGCCTTCTCGAATGCCCGCGCGCATGGCCGGTGTGTCTTCAAAGGGTGGCTCCACAACCGTCGGCCAACCGTTGCGCATGCCAATGCGCATGCCAACACCGCCGTAGGCGCCCCGGGTCATGATGTTGAGCTCTGTCTTCCCCTCCTTCTCGATCAGCACCGTGTAGGGGTCCAGAGCATCCAGCATGCCGTTGATGCCGGCGTGCATGAACTTGTCCGGATCGATTGGCTCCACGTAGCGCTGCGTAACCTCTTCGAACACGCGTCCGAACAGGCCGATGTTTTTGCGCACACTGGCGTAGTAGTCCTGACCCGTCAGACCAACGGTGGTGGAAAGCCAACCGCCGAACGTGATCGCCGTCAAAATCAGAACAACGACGACGCCAACATTTTTCTTGCTACGCACGCCTATCTACCTCCTTTGAACGTGAACACCGCTCCCCCGTGTTCAGCTGCAACCACACTGCTGGGCAACCGCCGTGCCAGATGTTGATTTTCTGGATCAACCAGCGAACTGCAGCTTTGTTCCACTCAGGCTGTGCAATTTCAGACTCTTCGACCCAACCCCGGCCTCTCAAGTAGAGGCCACCGAAGCCGCGTCGGTCAAGCCAATTTAAGTCCTTCGCCACGCTGCGGTGGCAATCTCAGCGCTGACGATTTTCACCCGTCCGTCGGTTCCTGTACCGCCCAACGCCAGAACTTTCGCCGTTCCCTTTTTCAGCCTCTTCGGGACGTCAGCATTGGCGCGACTTTTTGCCAGACCT
>JAADFT010000055.1 GCA_013152765.1 Calditrichota bacterium
GGCTACTGGGACGGCCAGGAAATGCTGAAGTACTGGCCCGCACTTTTGGTGCTCCTGGGCCTTGTGCTGGTGTTGCGGGATTTGCTGGGCACGCGAGAGAACCGCGAAAATTCGGCAAGTGAGTCCGACTGAGCGCGTTTGCCGTTCACTCGAAGAAAACCATGCCTGGGCGGTCGAATTCTTACCCCTGTTGACGGGTCTTGATGTGTCCCTTTGTCTAATGGAGAAGCTTTCGGAGGCTTGGCTTTGAGATAACTGTTTTGTGCTGTGAAGTGTTCTGTGGATGATTCTTCGGTCCGCCGTAGGCGGACCTTTTGTTTTTCGGGAGCGAGGAAAACTCTTGTGCAGGGTTTACATGCTCAAGCCCACAGGTGCAGCGGGGTGAACCTGACCAGCATGTCGAAAAGCGGAATTTCCCGAACCCCACCATGGTGTTACCGGTTTCTGCAAAGTAGTGTGACTCGGGCGGAGAGCTGAGAGGAGCGCCGTGTGTTCCTCTTGAAAATAGGCCCCGGCTTTTTGAGCCCAGACACTGTGTCATGCCTGGAGTGAAGTAGCTGCACGTCTGAAGGCACTTCCGAAATATCCGAAACGTCCTACCTCGCGAGTTTGGACAGGTGGAACCGGAACTCTTACCGTGCCCGGGGACATGCCCTTGAAAACAAGCTCCGTTGCCGAGCGGAAGGTGGTCAGCTTTCGTTTCCCCGTGATTGTCTTTCAGGTTTCGGCTGCCAGTGGATCGATCGAATGTTGATGTGGTCCAGAAAAGTGCCCCGAGTATGTCTTACCTGCGCAATGCTGAATCCTCGCGCCCACCATCGCTTGACTAATTCCCGAAAAATGCTTAAGTTTGCAAGGTTCTCACGGTGCCGCAGCGCAGTTCCCCAGGAAAGAAGGATTCGGACTTGGCAAAGCTCAGGATCGCCGTTTTCGCTTCGGGTAGAGGGTCGAATCTCGAGGCCATTCTGCGGGCCATCGATCGCGGCAGGCTGGACGCCTGTGTCTGCGCCGTGATCAGCAACCGCGCAACAGCCGGCGCGCTGCAGATTGCTTCCAGGCGTCGCATTCCCGCCTACCATCTCTCGCAAAAGCAGTTCCCCGATCAGGAATCGTTCGACGCCGAAGTCCTTTCCGTGCTTCGCAAGCACGACACGAATTTCATTGCACTGGCGGGCTACCTGAAGAAGCTCAGCCCGACCATCGTGCGTGCCTACCCGAATCGTATTCTGAACATCCACCCGGCGCTGCTGCCAGCCTTTGGCGGCAAAGGCATGTACGGCCACCACGTCCACGAAGCTGTGCTGGCCTACGGCTGCAAGGTGACCGGCGTGACGGTTCACATCGTCACCGAGGAGTACGACGCCGGGCCGCCCGTCATCCAACGCTGCGTTGAGGTTCGCGACGACGACACCCCGGAAACCCTGGCGGCTCGCGTGCTGCGGGTCGAACATCGAGTTTACCCTCAGGCCCTGCAGTACTTCGCCGAGGGCCGGGTACGGGTGGAAGGCCGCCTGGTCCGGATTCTTCCAGCTCCCGAAGGGAGGTAAGTCGGGGTGAAGCGCTTGCGGCGAAGGCAGGCTCTGGCGGTTGTCTCCGTTCTCCTCCTGCTTCTTGGAGCCTGTTCCCGCTCGCAACCCGGCGCCGACCTGGTGGATGTCCAGCAGGTCATCCCCGACATCGTCGTGGACCTGAAGTACGCCACCGCGGACAACTTCACCGGACAGGTGCTCTACGAAGTGCCCCGGTGTTTTCTGCGTCGCGCGACCGCGGAGCGCCTTGCTCGCGTGCAGGCTCGTTTGCGGAAACAGGGGTTGGGCCTCAAGATCTGGGACGGCTACCGGCCGCGTTCGGTGCAGTGGAAAATGTGGAAGCTGGTGCCGGACTCGCGCTACGTTGCCGATCCGCGCAAGGGTTCGCGGCACAATCGTGGCGCGGCCGTGGATGTGACACTCGTCGATTCGACCGGGCGCGAGCTTGAAATGCCCACCGGTTTCGATGACTTCACCGAAAAGGCGCACCGCGACTACCAGGGGTGCAGCGAGACGGCGCGCCGAAATCGCGCCCTACTCGAAGCGGCCATGACCGCCGAGGGGTTTGTGCCGCTGCCGACGGAATGGTGGCACTTCGACGATCCGGAGTGGCGCAAGTACGAATTGCTCGACGTGTCTCTCTCCGAGCTGGCACGCCGGGTCGACGCGCGGCAAGGAGCGCGGAAGTAGGGACTGTTTCTCTCCTCGGGGGCTCGTGAACGGAATGCTGTTGGCGGATCTGGAAACTGAAACGAACGGAAGAGCATCGTGAAGCGAGCCATTGTTAGCGTCTGGGACAAACAGGGTGTTGTCGAGTTTGCCAGGGGACTGGTTGATCTGGGCTACGAGATCCTTTCCACTGGAGGCACGGAAAGGGTTTTGCGCGAAGCGGGAATTCCTGTGGCGGCCGTGTCTTCGGTGATCGGTTTTCCGGAGATCCTGGGTGGCCGTGTGAAAACGCTGCACCCGGTGATCCTGGGCGGCATTCTGGCCCGGCGGGACGATCCGGCCCAGATGAAGCAGCTCGAAGAGCTGGACATTACGCCGGTCGATCTGGTGGCCGTGAATCTGTACCCGTTCGAGGAGACCATTTCGCGGCAGGGAGTAACCCTGGAAGAAGCGCTGGAGAACATCGACATCGGCGGCCCGACGATGGTAAGGGCGGCGGCCAAAAATTTTCCCAGCGTGACTGTGGTAGTGGACCCGGTGGATTACGGCTGGGTGCTCGAGAAAATGCGGGATGGAACGCTCGGCGCGGAAGATCGACGTCGTTTGGCTGCCAAGGCGTTCGCCAGGGTTTCTGCTTACGACCGCACCATTGCCAACTACCTGGGCGCCAGCGCGGAAGGCTGGCCGGAAGAGCTCGTTCTGCCGCTGCAAAAAGTCCAGGATCTGCGTTACGGCGAGAATCCGCATCAGTCGGCTGCTTTCTACCGTGTGGGCGAGGAGCGCGGTGTGGCGGCGCTGACGCAGCTTCACGGCAAGGAACTGTCGTACAACAACTACCTGGACGTCGACGGTGCATTGGGCCTGGTGCTGGAGTTCAGCGAACCGGCAGCTGTGATTGTGAAGCACAACAACCCGTGCGGCGTTGGAGTGGCGGAAAACCTCGTGGACGCCTACACCAAGGCACTGGCCACGGATCCGGTTTCGGCTTTTGGCGGCATCGTTGCTGTAAATCGTCCTGTGGACGAGGCTCTGGCAAACAAGCTGCGCGAACTTTTCCTCGAGGTGGTTGTAGCGCCCTCGTTCGACCAGGCGGCGCTCTCTGTGCTGACTCGCAAGAAAAATTTGCGCCTGCTCGTGGTCCCCGATGTGGAGAAACGACGCCCGCACACGGACTGGGAGGTGAAGTCGGTCTGGGGCGGTCTGCTGGTGCAGGAATTCGATGAGCTCGCTCAGGAAGACGATTCGGGCTACCGCGTGGTCACCAAGCGGCAACCCACGGAACAAGAATGGCGGGCTCTGCGTTTTGCCTGGGCCGTCACTCGGTGGGTGAAATCCAACGCCATCGTGTTCGCTGGCGAGGACCGCACGCTTGGCATCGGCGCCGGGCAGATGAGTCGAGTCGATTCGGTTCACCTGGCAGCCTGGAAAGCCGGGAATGCCAATCTGGACCTCAAGGGCAGCGTCCTGGGTTCCGACGCCTTTTTCCCGTTCCGGGACGGCGTGGACGCTGCGGCCGAGGCTGGCGCGACGGCGATCATTCAGCCGGGCGGCTCGGTTCGCGACGAAGAGGTCATCCAGGCCGCGGATGAACACGGGATGGCCATGGTCTTCACTGGCCGGCGGCACTTCAGACATTGACACTCCTGCCGATTGGAACGTTGAGGATGGTTCCGCCGGGCGGCCGTCTGCCGGCAGAGGCTGAGACGTTGCTTGGTGCTGCGCGGGCATTTTGGTCGGCAGTTGGTCCTGGGGCGGCGAAGCCTTTGAAGGGCCGTGCAACTTTGACCGGCAGGTACGGTGGGTTGTAGCAGGATTTTTGACGGAATAGAAGAATCCGCTGCGTTGGGCAGGATGCACCACATGTTAGCGTGAGAGGTTAGGCATGCCATTTTCGCTGTTCGGGTTGTTCGGGAACGATCTGGCCATGGATCTGGGCACGGCCAACACCCTGGTTTTCGCCAAGGGGCGTGGCATCGTGGTAAACGAGCCGTCTGTTGTGGCCATCCGCCGCAGCGACCAGGAGATCGTGGCCTACGGGGCTGAGGCGAAGGAGATGGTCGGTCGCACTCCGGGCGAAATCACCACGGTGCGGCCGCTTCGGGACGGCGTGATTGCCGACTTCGAGCTGGCCGAGCGCATGATTCGCTACTTCGTCCGGAAGGTGCAGGGCAGCCGCTTTGTGCGGCCGCGCATGGCCATCGCCATCCCGTCCGGGATCACCGAGGTGGAGAAACGCGCTGTTCGCGACTCTGCGGAACACGCCGGAGCCAGGGAAGTGTACCTTGTGGATGAGCCCATGGCGGCGGCCATCGGCGTGGGGTTGCCGGTGGAGGAACCCGCGGGCAGCATGATCGTGGACATCGGCGGCGGTACCACGGAAATCGCGGTCATTTCGCTCTCCGGCATCGTGACAGACATCTCGATTCGCATTGCCGGAGACGAGATGAACGATTCGATCATCCAGTACCTGAAGCGGAAACACAACCTCCTGATCGGCGAAAACACCGCCGAGCAGATCAAGGTGACGATTGGCTCGGTGCCGCCTCACAAGGGTGAGGGAAAGCTGACGATCAAAGGACGCGACATCGTGGCCGGCATCCCGCGCACGGTGGAGATCACCGGCGAAGAGGTGCAGGAGGCGCTGGCCGAAGCGGTGACGGCCATCATCGACTCCGTGAAGCTGTGCCTGGAACGAACGCCGCCCGAGCTCTCCGCCGACATCCTGGATCGCGGTGTGATCCTTTCCGGTGGGGGCGCGCTGCTCAAGGGGCTGGACGAGCGGCTGCGCCAGGAGACGGGGCTGCCCGTGTTCATCGCGGACGACCCGCTGACCTGTGTGGTGCGAGGCACCGGAAAAATCCTGGAAGATCTGCCGCGTTACGAAAAAGTGCTGACCAAAGTGAAACGCTACTGAGATCTCCTGGCTCTTGGCCGGGTTGAGGTGATGTGACTCCATGTCGGTAACAGTACGCGAGTGGGCTGCCTTCGGTCTTGCCCTCTTCCTCTCGCTTGTTCTTCTCGCCAGCAATGAGCATCGACAGGTGCAGTTCATCCGGGCTACCGCTCTCTCGGGTGCTGCTACCCTGAATGCTGCCCTGACCAGCCTGCGTTCGATCCCCGCCAGCAAGAAGACAATTCGCCGCCTTTCTGCCGAAAATGCGCGGCTTCTACTGGAAAATGCCCGCTACCGGGAGGCGGCGCTGGAGAACCGACGTTTGCGTCAGCTGCTCGGTTTCCGTCGACGCAGCAAGTACGAGGTGATTCCTGCGCAGGTGATTGCCAAGAGCCTGGAAGGGGCGGTGCGCACGATCACCGTGGACGTGGGTGCCCTGGATGGCGTTCGCAAAGATGACCCGGTGGTCAACGCTTCCGGGCTGGTGGGGCGTGTGTACCTGGTGGGCAAGCACTCGGCCACGGTGCATCTTCTCCTCGATCGCAACTTCAAAGTGGCCGCCCTGATCGAGCGGACTCGAGTGAACGGCATCCTGTCCTGGAGCGGCGGCGAGTACTGCCTGCTCGAGGACGTTCCCGCCCGCGCGGACGTCGGCATCGGGGATGTGATCGTGACCTCTGGCCTGGGCGGCATTTACCCCAAAGGAATTCGACTCGGGCTGGTTGTGGAGATCAGCGAAGACGTGACGAGTATTTTCAAAACCATTTTCGTGCGACCGGCTGTGGACTTCAGCCGACTGGAGGAGGTGGCCATCCTTCGCCGGCAGGGCTCCGAGCGCTGAGAGGGTACCATGCAGATCCTGCCCATCGCACTTGCCCTCATCGGCGCGGCCATCTTGCAGGTTACGTTCGTCGACCTGATCTCCGTCTTCTCGATCGAGCCCAATTTGCCGCTCATTGTGTTGCTTTTCTTCGTCCCGCGGCGGCCCATCATCGAGGGGCTCGGTTTGGCGTTTCTGTCGGGTTTGCTTCTGGATCTGCTGGCGGGCAGCCCTCTCGGCCTCAGTTCTCTGTCGCTGAGTGTGGCTGCTTTTCTTGTGGGTGCGGTTTCGCGGGACTGGGTGGAAGTGGACTACCAGAAAATGGCGCGCCTTTTTCTGCTCGGCTCCCTGGCTTTCGAGGTCATTTTCAACGGTGTCTACCTGCTTGGCTCGGAGCTGGGGCCGGTCGGAGGGTTCCTGCGCTACGCGCTGCCCGGGGCAGTCTACGACGTGGGGATCGGCATGTTGATCCTGGCGGCGCTGCCACGCGAGTGGTGGCGCAAGATTTAGCGCGTACCGGATTGGTCTGACAGGCGAATGGGTGAAAGGCGTTTGAACAACCGGATTCTCTGTGGCTAACTCACGTCTCGACATTGAATCGCGGCGCCGGATTTTTGCTGCCGCGATCGGGGTGCTGTTCTCGATCCTTCTGCTGCGGCTTGGCTACCTGCAGCTAATCCAGCACTCCGTGTACTACCAGTGGTCCGAACAGAACCGCATCCGGGTGGTCAGCCTCGAGCCTCCGCGCGGGCAGATTTTCGACCGCAACCACGAGCTGCTGGTGGACAACGCCCCGAGCTACTCGCTGGCTGTGTTGCCCTACCAGTTTTTGCACTCCGACTCCCTGGTTCAACGTCTCGCCAGTTTCATCGGCTTGCAGCCCGAGGAAATCCTGCGACGGCTGCGCAGAAACATGATCGGCGCGTTCCGGCCGGCCAAAATTCAACGTGACCTGGATTTCAGTGTCCTGGCGCGGCTGGAAGAACGCCGTCTGGAGCTGCCTGGGCTGGTGATCGAAACCGAGCCGAAACGGAAGTACCTGGGGCGGTCGCGGATGAGCCACCTGCTCGGTTACCTGGGCGAGGTGAACGAACGCGAGCTGAAGTCGCTGAAGCAGTACGGCTACCGGTTGGGCGACATCATCGGCAAGCGGGGCCTTGAGCGCGAGTACGAGGTGGAACTGCGGGGCAAGCGCGGCTACCGATACGTCGAGGTAGACGCCCTGGGGCGTGAAATTCGTACCCTGCCGGAAGGCAGACCACAGCCGCCCGAACCGGGACTGAACCTAATTCTCGCTCTGGACGATCGTTTGCAGGCCAAACTCGAAGAATTGCTGCGCGGCAAACGCGCCGCCGGAGTGTTTGTGAATCCACGCAACGGCGAAGTCCTGGCGCTGGCCAGCTCGCCGGATTACGATTTGAACTGGTTCACAGGGGTTCTCGACGCAGCCATCTGGGATTCACTGATTTCTGACCCGGGCAGACCCCTGCTGGACCGCGCCACACAAAGCGCCTTTCCGCCGGGCTCCACCTACAAGCTGGTCACGGCCATCGCTGGGCTGAACGAGGGCATTTTCACGCCGCAGTCCCGTGTGACCTGCCGGGGGGCGCTTCGCTACGGACGCCGCTCGTTTGCCTGCTGGTTTGGCAAAGGGCACGGCACGCTGGATCTGTACGGCGCCATCGAGCAAAGCTGCAACGTCTACTTTTACACGATGGGGCTGCGTGTTGGCGTGGATTTGTGGGCTGAGTACTCTCACCGGTTGCATTTCGGCGAGCCGACGGGGCTGGACATCCCGGTCGAGAAGCGGGGCCTCGTGCCGGATCGCGAGTACCTGGATCGCCGCTTCGGCAAGGGGAAGTGGAGCGAAGGCCTGATGCTGAACATGGCCATCGGACAGGGCGACCTCCTCGTCACGCCGGTGCAAATGGCTCAGTTTGCCATGCTGCTTGCGAATCGGGGCGTCGGTTACCGGCTGCACGCGGTCAAGGCGATGGAGCATCCGCTTTCCGGGCAAATCATTCCCGCCAGGATCGACAGCTTCCGGATCGAAGGGGTCCGGCCGGACGTGTGGGATGACGTTCGCGAGGGAATGTACCGCGTTGTGAACGGTGTGCACGGCACGGCCAGAGGTTCAAGGTTACCGGACGTGGAGGTGGCTGGCAAAACGGGTACGGCCCAGAATCCTCACGGAAAGCCGCACGCGTGGTTCATCGGGTTTGCCCCTTACGAAAACCCGG
>JAADFT010000056.1 GCA_013152765.1 Calditrichota bacterium
AGCGCCAGGGCCTGGACCGGGACAAGGATGTGATCGAGGGCGCGTTTCAGGCGAAGAAGCAGCTGATGGTTCAGAAACTGATCGAAAAGGAGATCGCCAGTCAGTTGCCGCAACCGAGCGAGAGCGATTTGGAGACCTACTACAAAGCAAACAAGGATCGCTACGCGGAGAAAGACGAGAACGGCAAGACCGTTCGGGAGAAGCCATTCTCCGAGGTTCGGCAGCAGGTGTTGCGGGACTACATGCAGCAGAAGATGATCGAGCGTTACCAGGAGCTTGTTGATCGGCTGATGCAGGCCGAAGGTGTGGAAATCTACGAGTCGAAGGTGCAGTGAGGAGAACCTGGACGACAATCGTTGCTTTGGGGCTGGCGCTACTTGCAGCATCAGCTGTGCGTGCCAGCGTCACACTCGAGAGTCGGGTGGACACGACCACGATGCGAATTGGCGACGTGGTCACCTACTCGATCATTGTGGCACGCGATGAGTCCACGCAGGTGAGGTTGCCGAGTCTCGGCGCCAACTTGGGCGGCTTTGAAATTCGAGATTTCAACGTTCGCAAACCGACCAAGAAGGACGGGAAGATTGTCGAACGGGTGGACTACCTGATTTCAACCTTCGACACCGGCGACTTCGTGATTCCGCCGGTTACGATTCAGTACCGTACGCCACCCGACACGGTTTGGCACGAACTGCGGTCTCAGCCGATCAAGATTCACGTCGCGAGCCTGAACCCGGACGAAGCCGGCGACATCCGGGACATCAAGCCTCCGCTCAGCATCCCGTTCGACTGGATGCGCGTGGTCTGGACTGCTCTGCTGGTGCTGGTGGGCTTGGCGGCAGCGGTCTTCGGCTTTTACTTTGTACGGAAACGGCGTCGTGGCGAAGCCCTCTTTCCCGCGCGGAGGGAGCCGCCGCGTCCGGCGCACGAGATTGCCCTTGAGGAACTGGACCGGCTTTTCCACTCGGACCTGCTGGAGCGCGGCGAGATCAAGTTGTTCCACATTCGGATTTCGGAAATCATCCGCCGCTACCTGGAGGGGCGCTTTGGTGTGCCCGCGCTGGACATGACGACCAGCGAGATCCTGGATTCGCTGCGTGACGGTGTTCTTGACGACGACGAACGCGAAACGCTCCGGGCTTTCCTGGAAGGTTGCGACCTGGTGAAATTTGCCAAGTACGTGCCTACGAAAGAGGAAATTGACGCCACGGTCGAGCGGGCCTACGCGTTTGTCAGGTCCACGCAGCCCGTGGAGGTGCCGCAGGAGGAAAGCCCGGCCGGCGGTGACTCGGAAGAGGGTGCCGAGACCGTGTCTCGTGAGCAACAGGAAGAGTCCGTGGCAACAGCAAGCGAGAAGGAGACGACGTAGCCGTGTTGCAGTTTGCGCACCCCTGGTTTTTGCTGCTTTTGCTGCTTGTCCCACCGATGATCTACTGGCATCTTCGGAAGGGAAGCCAGGCTGGTGCCACACTTCGGTACAGCAACGTAGAGGCTGTCAAGAAAGTGAAGCGCGCCCAGATTGGCTGGGCGAAGCACCTTCTCTTCGGCATGCGGGTGCTGGTGGTTGTGCTGCTCGTGCTCGGCCTGGCGCGGCCGCAGTCCGGTCGCACGGAGGAGCAGATCAACACGGAGGGCATCGACATCGTGATCGCCCTCGACATTTCGGGCAGCATGAGGGCGGTGGATTTCAAGCCGAAGAACCGAATTGAAGCAGCCAAAGAGGTGGCGGCCCGCTTCATCAAGGGCCGAACTTCGGACCGAATTGGACTGGTGGTCTTCGCGGCCGAAAGCTACACCCAGTGCCCCCTGACGCTGGACTACGGCATTTTGCTGCATTTTCTGAAGCAGGTGGACGTCGGTCTGGTGAAGGACGGCACGGCCATCGGCCTGGGCATCGCCAACGCTGTGAACCGGCTTCGTTACAGCACGGCCAAGAGCAAAGTGATCATTCTGCTCACCGACGGCCGCAACAACGCCGGTGAGGTGGACCCGATCACGGCGGCACGAATTGCCAAGGCCTTGGGTGTGCGGATTTACACGATCGGCGTTGGGACGAGAGGGAACGCCCTTTACCCCGTGGACGACCCGTTTTTCGGCCGCCGCTACGTGAGCATGCCGGTGGAGATCGACGAGGACCTGCTGCGGGAAATCGCAAGGGAGACGGGCGGGCGCTACTTTCGCGCTACGGACACGGCCGCACTGGAGCGCATTTTCGACGAAATCGGCCGGCTCGAGAAGACCAAGATCGAAATCAAACACTACGTACGCTACAAAGAGCTGTTCGTGCGTTTCCTGCTGCCAGCGTTTGCCATTTTGTTGCTCGAGATCGTGCTGGCGAACACGCGTTTCCGGAAACTCCCGTAGCGTCGCTCTGAAGGTGGGCTGATTCTCATGCTGCGATTCGCGAACCCACATGCTCTGTACCTGCTGCTGCTTGTACCGGCACTGATCGTGTTCTACGCCGCGGTGTTCCGCTGGAAGCGCCGGGCGATGGAGCGCTTCGGGCGAATTGAGCTGGTGCAGATTCTGGCGGCGTCCGTCAGTCGGCCGCGGCAGCGCCTGAAAGCGGCGCTCGTGATTTCGGCGATCGCGCTGATGATCCTCGCCCTGGCAAGGCCGCAGGTAGGAACGCGGCTGGAAGAGGTGAAGCGCGAGGGGCTGGACATCGTTGTGGCCGTGGACGTCAGCCGCTCCATGCTGGCCGAGGACATCAAGCCGAACCGCCTCGAAAAGGCGAAACACGAGCTGAAAAACTTCATCGACCACCTGGAGGGGGACAGGATCGGCATTGTGGCATTTGCCGGGTCGGCGTTTCTGCAGTGCCCGCTGACGCTGGACTACGGCGCCGCCCGCATGTTCGTAGACATCTTGAGCCCGGACCTGATTCGCGACCAGGGCACAGCAATCGCGGAGGCGATTCGGACGTCGCTGAAAGCTTTCGACCAGCGGGAGCGGAAACACAAGGTGCTCATCCTGATTACGGACGGTGAGGACCACGAGGGCAAGCCGGTCGAAGCGGCGAAAGAAGCAGCGCAGCAGGGCGTGGTCATTTACACGATTGGCGTCGGCGAGCCCCAGGGCGTGCCAATCCCCATTTTCGACGAGCAGGGCAGGCGAATTGGCTTCAAGAAGATTCGGCGCGCGGACGGCAGCGAGGAAATCGTCCTCTCGAAGCTGGACGAGGTGACGCTGCAGAAAATCGCCCTTGAGACGGGCGGCAAGTACTTCCGGGCTACGGGCGGCGAAAACGAGCTGCAGCGCATCTTCGCGGCCATTTCGGGAATGGAGAAAAAGCAGCTCGGCTCCGTTCGTTTTACCCAGTTCGAGGATCGCTACCAGATCCTTCTGGCGCTGGCGCTGCTGTTGCTTCTGGTCGAAATGCTGATTCCGGAACGGCGCAAGCTGGGTAAGGAATGGCGCACAAGGCTGGTTACGGCAGGAGCTTCGAAGAAGTGAAGAGTGTGAGGGAACAACCCGTTCGGGTGAACCGGGCCTGCTTGGGTGCTGGATGGCTCGCGTTCTTGCTGGTCGGCGGTCTACTGCTGACACTGCCGGGCGCTTTGTGGGCGCAACCGGGCCGGAAGCAGGTGCAGGAAGGGAACAAACTGTACGAGCAGGGCAAGTACGACGAGGCCCTGGTGCAGTACCAGGACGCCCTGATCGACGACCCGGGGAACGTGATCGCGGAATTCAACGTGGGCAACGCCCAGTACAAGAAAAAAAAGTACGAGGAAGCGCTGAAAGCCTACCAGAAGGCCACGACCCTCGAGGACCCGTTGCTGCGCTCACAGGCTTACTACAACCTTGGCAACACGCTGTACCGCCTCGGGAAACTTCCGGAAGCCATTCTCGCTTACAAAAAGGCCCTGGAGCTGAACCCGAACGACGAGGACGCGAAGTACAACCTGGAGTACGTACGCGCGAAACTGAAACAGCAGTCGAAAAAACAGCGCCAGAATCAGCAACAGCAGCAGCGACAGAAACAGCAGTCGGGGCAGGGGCAGAATCAGAAGAAGCAGCAACAGAACCAGCAGCAGCAAAACCAGCAGGGCCAGCAGAATCAGCAGCAACAGCAGCAGTCGCAACAGCAGAAGCAGCAACAGTCGGAGCAGAAGCAGAACAAAGGCAAGCAGGGGCAGGTGAAGCGACTCACCAAGGAAGAGGCTGAAAGGTTGCTGGATGCTCTGAATGGCAAGGAAGAGAAGCTGCTGAAGAAGCAACGGATGCGAGGTGGCTCCGTGCGGCGTGCGCAGGACTGGTAGCTTGAGAGTGTGCAGTCGGCAGTCTGCTGCAGTTGAGAGGTGACCGAAGCGTCCCGTCGGGCGCAGGAGTGCTTGGGAGAACGAATCCCCTCCGGGGTGAAGGCAAGATGAAGCTGAGGTTTTTGAGCGACAAAATTTGTGGTGCAGGTGCGGCGGCAGGTGTTTTCCTGCTGGCTTTTGCGGCTGTGGCCGGCGGGCAGGACCTGTCGGTACGGCTGAGCGTTACGCCCAGTACCGTGCCGCTGACGCGAGCTTTCACGGTGCAGGTCACGCTGTCGGGGCCGCGGGCTCAGGGTGTGGCCGAGGTCAAACCGCCGGATCTGTCGGCTTTCGCAAGATTTCTTGGATCGCGCGGCACGTCGCAATCGATTCAAATCATCAACGGCCGCATGTCGGTGACCAAGACGTTTTCGTTCGACTACATGCCGACGAAGACCGGCACGTTTACCGTGCCGCCCGTCGTGGTGAAGGTAGCGGGCCAGACGTACAAATCCGACAAAGCGTCGGTCAAGATCACCTCGGCGCCGCCTCCGCCCCAGGCTCCTGCGCAGCCACAGGCGAGATCTCGTGCTCCTGCGCAACCGGGCCAGCAGTCGCTGGGGGACCTGATCTTCTTGCGCGTTCGCGCCAACAAGCGTACCGTCTACCAGGGCGAGCCCGTAGTGCTGACCTACAGCCTTTACACCCGCCTGACCGTGACGGGTTACGCGATCACCAAGATGCCGAGCACTACCGGCTTCTGGACCGAAGAGCTCGACCTGCCCCAGCCGCCGCCAACGAGGGACGAGGTGCTGAACGGCCAGAGTTACGTGGTGGCCGACATCAAGAAGCTGGTGCTTTTCCCCACGTCTCCTGGGAAGGTCAAAGTGGACCCCATGACCGTGGACTGCGACGTGCGCCTGCCGCGGCGGCGGTCGAACGACATTTTCGACAGCTTTTTCGACGACCCCTTCTTCGGGCGCACGGTGCGCCGGACGCTTTCCTCACCCTCGCTCACGATCACGGTGAAACCGCTGCCGGCGGAAGGCAAGCCCGCGGATTTCAGCGGAGCTGTGGGTCATTTCAAGATGTCGGCTTCTGTTGACAAACAAGCCGTCAAAACCAACGAAGCCCTGACGCTGAAGGTGCGCATCTGGGGCTCTGGGAACGTGCGCATGATCAGCGAACCCAAGCTTCAGCTTCCGCCCGATTTCGAGCAGTACGAGCCAAAGGTGACGGAGAAAATCGACAAGTCGGGCAATACGATTCGCGGGAGCAAGACGTTCGAGTACGTGCTCATTCCTCGTTTCCCCGGCGAGCAGCGCATCAAGCCGATTCGCTTCTCGTTTTTCGACCCGAGAGCGGGGAAGTACAAGACACTGACCTCGCCGGAGTTTGTGATCCAGGTTGCCCGCGGAGCAGCAACGCCGGTGGCCGCTGGTGGAGCTTTTTCGAAGGAAGAAGTGCGTTTGCTGGGCCAGGACATCCGGTTCATCAAGACGGAAGCGCACGCCTGGCGACGAGTGGGGAGGCATTTCCACCAGAGCCCGTGGTTTGTCTTGCTGCTGGTGTTCCCTCTGCTGGCCGTGAGCGGCGCTTACGGCTACCGGGTGCGGCAGGACAAACTGGCGGAGAACATTGCTCTGGCCCGGGCGCGGCGTGCAAATCGGGAAGCGAGCAAACGACTGAAGAAAGCGCGTTCACTCCTGGCTGTGGAGACGCAGAAAGACTTCTACGCTGAGGTGGCTCGCTCGCTGCTTGGTTTTCTGGCGGATAAATTCAACCTGCCAGCCGCGGGACTGGTTTCCGAGGACGTGGAAGGGCATCTGCGCCGCCGCAACGTCGAGGAGGAGTTGATCCGCGAAACCCTGGCGCTGCTGCAGGACTGCGATTTTCACCGTTTCGCACCGACGGAATCGAGCACAGAAAACATGCAGGCCACGCTGAAGCGGGCAGAGAAGTTGATCGAGCGACTGGCGAAGGTTCTGTGACTGACATGCGAAAGCCGAATGCCGACAAGCGTTTCTCCTTTGCTGTACTCCGTTTAGGCTGGACTGCGGTCTTTCTTGCTGCGGTGTTTGTGGTGTTGCTGGCTCCTGCGGCGTTGCTGGCGCAGTCCGCCGACGTGCAGCACCTTTTCGAGCAAGGCAACAGCTTCTACCGCGACGGACAGTACGAAAAAGCAATCGAAGCGTACGAAAAAGTCCGTCAGCTTGGCTACGAGAGTCCGGAGCTTTACTACAACCTGGGCAACGCGTACTTCCGGACGGGGCAGATCGGCAAGGCTGTGCTGAATCTCGAGCGCGCCCGGCGTCTGGCTCCGAAGGACGAAGACATCCGGCACAACCTTCAAATCGTGAATCTGAGGGTGGTCGACAAGGTGCCGCACCCGCCGAAACTCTTCTTTCAGGTCTGGTACGAGGCGGTGCGAAACCTCCTCTCGGTCGACGGCTGGACGCTGCTTTTCGTCGTTCTCTACGTCCTGGCAGCGTCACTCGTCGTGGTTTGGGTGCTGGCTCGCAGGCCGGTGATCAGGACGCTGGCTCGCAGGGCGCTCGCCTTTGTGCTCGTACTGTTGCTTGGCACGGGGCTTTTCTGGATCGGTGCGCTGCGGGCGAGCCGCGTGGTGCACGCCGTGGTCACCGTTCCTCGCGTGGAAGTGCTGAGCGCTCCGGAAGAGGGGGCTACGGAGGTCTTCCCCCTGCACGAGGGAGTGGTGGTGCAGATCCGCGATCGGTCCGACGGCTGGTACGAGATTCGCCTACCGGACGGAAAGGTGGGCTGGCTGAAGAAGGAGGCGGTGGAAATCGTGTGACCAAGCAGGGACGGGAGTCCGGAAAGGTGCGCCCCGGTCGGAACAGGCCGGGGTTTTTTGTTGTTGCAATTGCAGCGAAACAAAGGGTTGCAGCGGTCGTACCCTGGAGTGGGCATGGCAGACGGTCGCGACAGGAAATTCCGTGACGCGTTGAGTCGCTACGAGGCTCGCCTCGAGAGGGCCGTTGTTGCTACCCTCGTGCTGCTGATTGTGTTCTTTGTGGCTTTCAAAGAAGTGCGTGTTCAGCGCCAGAAGCCCGCTCCGGTTGCGATCAGGGCGTTGACGGTGGAGGAAGTGCCCGCGACACGCCAGGGCTCCAGGCGGCCACCGCCCAGGCGCCCCGCGGTGCCGATCCCGTCGGAGAGCGAGGATTTGCCCGAGGATGAAACGATCGAGGAGACCACGCTGCAGGAGGGCAGCGGGGAACGCGCGTCGCAGGGGAGCAGTGAGGGCGTCGGCGGCGAAGTGTTTTACCTGCCCAGGACCATTCGCGACGTAATTCCGGAGTATCCGGAGAAACTGCGCGGCAAAGTGAAGGGAGTGGTGAAGCTGATGCTGGAGGTCGGGCCAGACGGGCGCGTTCGAAAGGTCCTGGTCGTGGAGAACTCCACCGGCAGTCCGGTGCTCGAGAAGGCGGCGGTGAAAGCCGCCAGGCAGTGTCTTTTCTGGCCGCCGCGCGACGCGAAGGGGCGTCCCGTGAGCGTGTGGGTGCCCAAACTCTACCGGTTTGAGTGAGCCGTCCCGGTGTTGTCAACCTGTGACATCAGCATGTTGACGAGCTCCGTGTGCTGAGCCCACCTTGCCAGGAGAATCGCCCGGTTAGCCCAGGATGTGATTCCTGGGGCGCACAGGTGACAGCGTGCTCTTGGTTTTGTTCGTCCCGGCTTGAGGCGGGTGGGCTAAATCGCTGGTAGCGGTCAGGGGGTCCAAACAGAGGGCTGCGTGGCCGGTTTCTAGCAGCGTACCGTGAAAGCCGACCGA
>JAADFT010000057.1 GCA_013152765.1 Calditrichota bacterium
ACTACCCTCCGCTGTTCCGTAGCGTTCTCCGTTCCGTCTGTTCTGTTCCGCCTCAAGCCGTTTGAACTACTGGCGCTTTTGCTGAGATCTGTACGGCAACCCTTAGCTGCCACCTGCCGACTGCCGACTGCCAACTGCCAACTGCCACCTGCCTACTGCTTCCCGCTTTCCTCCCGTTTGTGCACCTTGAGGATTTTCTCGATCAAATTCGTCGTCGACATGCCCTCAGCGCCCGGCAAAAGGGCAATCTCGCCGCCGTAGCCTTCCACGATTCGCCGTTCTTCCTGATTGATGGTGTCCAGCGTGTAGTCGCCACCTTTGACGTAGACGTCCGGCTGGAGCTCAGCGATCAGTTGCTTTGGCGACTCTTCGTCGAAAATCACCACGTAGTCCACGCAACTCAGGGAGGCCAGGAGTTTGGCGCGCTGGGCCTCTTGCACGATCGGGCGCGTCGGGCCTTTTGTGGCGCGGACTGAGGCGTCGCTGTTCAGTCCCACCACGAGCAGGTCGCCGAGCGAGCGGGCCTTTTCCAGGTAAAGGATGTGGCCTACGTGAAGTAAGTCGAAGCAGCCGTTCGTCCAGACCACGCGCTGACCCCGACGCTTGGCCTGCACTACAATTTCTCGCAGTCGGTCTCTCTCCACGATCTTTTCGGCCTGCAGCCGCGCCTGAGCACGGTCCAGGTAGCGCACCAGCTCAGCCCTGGGTACCACAGCCAAACCCGGGTAGGAAACGGCGAGGCTGGCCACTTTGGTCGCCAGCTCGGCTGCGTTTTCCGCGGGTTCACCAGCTGCCAGAGCCAGTCCAAACAGGACCGAAACAGTTTCACCCGCGCCGGTGACGTCGTAAACGCGCTGGGGCTCGACTGCGACGGCCTCCGAGCCCTTTTCGGTTACCAGCACGGCCGACCGTGCCCCGCGTGTTAGAAGCACGCTGCCTGCGCCGGTCTGTTCGCGAAGGCGCTCGGCGGCCTGGACGGCGGTTGCTTCGTCAGTCGGGCGGATGCCGGTGGCACGGCTCGCTTCGTCGTCGTTGACGACCACGGCGCTGAAGCCTCGCAGCTGGGAGGCGCGCGTCTGCGAGTCTCCCACGACCACGACTTTGCCTTCCTGTGCAGCTCGAGCCAGCAGAGCAACTACCTGTTCGCTGGCGACGCCCAGGTCCTGGTCCACAAAAAGCACCACGTCAACCTGGTCGAGCTTCTTTTCCAGCTTTGACAGAAGGGAGGAGAGGGCACCTCCGGTCAGCCCGGCGCGGTCCACCCGCCGCAAACGCAGCACCTCTTGTCTGGGGTTGTGCTCGGCCTCGGCCACAACGTGCGTACGGGTGGGTGTCGCGACCGTGTCGTCCGCCACAACCGACGACACGTCTACGCCGTCTGCGCGAAGGATCTCGAGGATTTGTTCGCCAGCGGCGTCTTTGCCGACAGCTGTCGCGAGCGCGACGCTTCCGGCGTACTGAGCCGCAAGACGGGCCGCAAATCCGGCGGCACCGACCTCTGAAACCGAGCCAGTGACGTCCACAACAGGAGTTGGCCCTTCTTTGGCAACCCCAACCATTCTGCCGGTGATGGTTTCCTCAAGGACAACGTCCCCCACAACGAGCACACGGAGCTTCTCGATTTTCCGAAGAAGCTCGCGAGTCTGTTCACTTGTCAAAGTCATTCAAAACACTCCACACTGGTTCATTTCTTGACTGGCCGGGATGGTAAGACAGGTACAACCCGACTGGACTCCCGACGCAGGTCGGTAACGTCGGTCAAACAGAAAATCCTGGCTCAGCTGACAGCCAGGGTTGCAGCTGGAAAGAAGGACAGGTGCCCGCGTGCGACCTCGTCGGCTGGGCAGATTAAGCCTTGCGCTTGTACCTCAGGGTTGCTCACAGCCGCTCCAGCTCGACCGTCACGATTTTTTTCGGGCCCACCGTCAGGAAAACCGTGTTGCCCTCGCGAACGCTCAGGGGCTCCTGCCGTTCCTCGTTCAGGTTCAAGAGCCACGCGTGTCGCAGTGGCCAGCCGAAGCGCAGCGAACCGTTGACCGACTTGTCGGTGGGGTTGTACAACCGAACGACCGCTGTGGTACGCCCGTCTTCGGCCGACTTGAAAGCACTGAGTTGCAGGGTCTCCGGCTGGATCTCGAGGGCGGAGAAAGAGAGCGGCAGGGTACCGCGCCCGACACCCGTTTGGGCTGTTCGAATCGGTACCAGGAAACGCTCGGCGACCTCCGGCACATTGGCCTCGGCCCAGGTACCCGCGTGCGGGTAAATGGCGTAGCGGATCACGTGCTCACCGGGGGCCTGCGAAAGGTGCATTTCTGGGTGGCGCTCCCAGCGCCAGGACACGGTAGTCAGCGCCACCTCGAACGCTCGCAGGAGCGTTACAGCGAGGGTGCGCCCGGGCCTGTCTGCCACCTCGTACTCGCGGAGGCCTTCGCTGAGGAAGGCCAGCCCAACTTCGCCGTCGCTGACGTCCACAAAGCGCTGGAACGGGTGAGTGGGATTCCACGTGCCGCGCCAGGGACTGTCGGGTCCGCGGTCGATTGGCCTGGCAACCACATCAAAGGGCGTCTCGGCGTAGCTGTGTGTGGCGTGCTCAAGGCCCGTTGGGAACAACACCCGAAGACGGTGGTCCCGCGCCCGATTGACCACACGCGTCTCGACTTCCAAAAAAGGTCTGTCAGCCCGCAACGTCAGCGTGCTCGTGATGTCCAGCGGCACGGTTTCCTCGCTGCGGCCGGCGTCGTCGCCTTCGGCGTCCAGGCGCCGAATTTCGTTTCCGCGCCCTTCCCGAAGCGAAACGGGCACGTCGAGAGTCAGGTGTACGCGGTAGCTGGCCACCAAGGGCGTGTCCTGGAGAAGCTCGATTTTCGCCCGGCAACCCTCGCTGGTCACGACGCGGTCGTAAGCCGGAGGGATGTGCCGCCAGGCATGGCCAGCTTCACCGGAGTCCTCGAACACGTGCTGGTTGGCAAAAAGGTGACCGCTGCGTTTGTCCAGAAGGTCGAAGGATCCATTCTCCCGGATGGTGACGCGCAGAAAAGCGTTCTCGAGAGTGCGGGGTTGGGGTACGAGCGTTCCTTCCAGCCGCTCGGGCAGCTCCCGCGGGCGAAGCAAGAAAGTCTGGTAGCCGAGTGCCGGCAGGTCCTTGAAGTGAGCCTGCAGGTGCACGCGGATGCCCGGCATTTCCATCGTAGCGTCGCCTAAGTGGCGAACGACGGGCCGCGCCTCGTGGCGTGCCACTTCCCAGATCTGTAGCGGTTGACCTTGCAGGTCGACAACGTCGAAGTGCTCGAGTCCGAGGTCTTCTGGCAGATCCACGACCAGGTCCACTACGTCAGACCGCGGTCGGGGAGACGGGTTGTAGGCCACGAGCAGGACGGCGTCTCGCGGTAGCGAACTCCCGTCCGTGTGGCTTTGCAGGTCCTGCAGGGCGTTTCGAAGCACGGTGCTGGAAAGCGAAACGACCTGATCGAGACGGTAGTGCATGTCGCGCTCGATCTGGTCCACGCCGCTCCCGGCGATGCTGTCGTGCGGGTGCGCCCTGAGCAGGTACTTCCAGGCCAGGTCCAGGAAACGGCGAGAATCGCTTGCACCTGCGAGCCAGGCCAGGGTGGCAAAGGGCTCCGCCAGGCGTTGCAGGGCAATTTCGGCTCGCGCGTTGGCGCGTTTCAGAGAAGGACGCGCCGACGTTACGTCGCCGTAGAGGTGGGCGCGCGAACCCAAGCGCCGGGGAGTCCGCCGCTCACCCCTCAAGACAACCAAGTCCCGACTTTCTCTGCGAGCTGCTTCGATCCACTCGGGCAGGCTGGAAAAACGTACTTCGGCGTCGGGCAGCAGCTTCTGCGCCTCGCGCACGATTTCAAGCGTCGAAAGACTGGGTTGCGTAGAGTCCATGCCGTCCATGGCCGCGAGGTGGCGGGTCGTGGCGTGCTGTTTTTCCTCCTCGACGAAGCGTTGCAGAACCTCGAGCAGGCGATCGCGGTCCAGGTGCTCCTCGGGAGCAACGAGGAAAAAGTGAGTGGCGGCCAGGTCCTCGGTGTTCAGGTGAAACGGAACGCCGCCCTGGCGCCAGTCGTAATGCCGTTCCAGCGTTTCTTTGCCCCAGGTTGCCGGACGGAAGACTTTGAAGAAGAAGTTGTAGCGAGCGAACGAGCCCATCCTGGAGGCGAAAAGCTGCGTGCCGTCGGCACCCTCGAAAATGAACTCCGAGGGGGCTTCGTCCGGGCGAATGCCGTGGTAGAACAGGATCGAGTTGATCCCGAAACCAGCGTAGATCTGGGGCATCTGCGAGCACTGGCCGTACGAGAAGGGCGAGTAGCCGATTTTCATCACGCGACCGAAGGACTGTGCCACGCGGTGGCCACGCAGAAGGTTACGAACCAGACTCTCGCCCGAGACCAGAAACTCCTCGGGAAGCGTGTACCAGGGGCCGATCCAGAGCCTGCCCTCCTTGACCAGGCGCTCAAGGCGAGGCCTGTCTTCGGGGTAAATCTCGAGGTGATCTTCGAGGGGAACAGTCTGAGAGTCGAGCAGGTAGCTCTTGTACTCGGGTTCCGTTTCCAGGACGTCCAGCAGTTTGCGCATGAACTGCGTGAGCATGAAGCGTGTTTCCTGGAAACTGTACAGCCATTCGCGGTCCCAGTGTGTGTTCGGGATGACGTGGATGACGACGTTGCCTGGCATGCCTGTTTCCTTTGCGCGGATTCCGGACGAAATGGGACTCGAAAAGCGCCGCAAAGATAAGAAACACAGGCGGAAAAAGCAAATGCCGGGTAGGTAGCAGACGCGAACGAAACAGAGCCGGGCACTGCGGTCGGGGAGGAAGGCGGTGACGCGTTGTTTCTGAAGGCCTTTGGAAACGTCGGGTTTCTGTCGCGTCTTAGGCGGCTTGCGGGGGAAGCCGGGTGAGAAAGCGAGGACGGACCGCACGAGGTGGCGTGGTGTGCGAGACGCGGGGATGGTTTTTTGCGGTCGGAGCGTGGAAATCTGTCCGAATTTGTGTCTCAAACCGTGTGGTGCTGCCATCCAACAAGTGACGGAATTTGTCCAAACAGAGTTGCTGTAATTGACGAGTCTCGCCGCCGGCGGGACTTTTTTGTGGAAGCTGCTGTCTCGAAGTGACCAGAGGAGGTGAACGATGATCATTGCCGTTCCTGCAGTCGCTCCAGACATCGACGCCGAAATGGACCGCCGACTGGGGCGCTGCGCGTACTTTGTGTTTGTGGACAGCGAGACGGGTGAGTGGAAGGCCGAGCGGAATCCAGGTGCCGACGCTGCCAGTGGCGCCGGGGTCCTGGCTGTGCAGACGATCGTGAACGGCGGCGCGGAGGCGCTTGCGGCTCCCGACTACGGACCAAATGCCTACGAAGCGCTGGCGGCCGCTGGCGTCAAGATGTACCTGGCCAAGAGCGGCACAGTGCGGGAGATCGTGGAGAAAGTCAAGAAGGGCGAGCTGGAACCCGTGAGCGGGGCCACGAGCGCTGGCATGCACGGACCCGGTCACGGCGGCGGGCGGATGCGTCGTTGGTAGCCGCGAGGGTGGCGACGTGACCGGCCTGGACCAGGAGTTCAAACGCCGTTTGAGGCGGCTTGTGCCCGGCGCTGCTGTTCTCGTGTTTTTGGGCTGGGCGCTGGACCATTTTGTGTTCACTGGCTGTTTGCTTGACACACTTGGGTGGGCTCGCCCCGCGGGAGTGGTTTTGCTGCTGGCCGGTTTCTCGCTGGCCGGGGTGAGTGGACGCCAGCTCACGCTCTACGGGCGTCGGGACCCTTCGCTACCGCGCGGCACCACCGACCAGCTTGTGGATCGGGGCCTGTTTTGCTGGATGCGGCATCCGGCTTTCACCGGGTTCGCCCTGATCCTGGTTGGGGGCGGCCTGGCCGCGAAGTCCTGCGGATTCACTTTCGTTTCGGCCCCGATCGGCCTTGTCTACCTGGCCTTGTTCACGTACCTGGTGGAGGAGCCGCAGCTTGTCGAGCGGTTCGGCGAGTCCTACCGCCGCTACAAAGAGCAGGTGCCGGCTTTTCTGCCGCTCCCGTGGAGGCGCTGCCGTCGTTCCACTTTGGCAAAAGGAGGCAACGGCCATGCCTGACGAGGAACCTCTTGAACGTCGGTTGATTCGCGCCATTTTGCACGTCACAGGGCCGCAGCATCCTTTCAGACTCAGTCGCTACCTGCTGTGGCTGGACCTCGAGCACGCGCGCAGACACGGTTCAAAGCTGACAGGGTTCGAGTACGTGCTGGGACCGTCGGTGTTCTACATCGAGGATTTCCCGGCATTTCTGGAAAGTACACCGGGCGTCGTGCGCATCACGCAAACGACGCCGGACGGGCTCACGCGCGGGGCTTTTGCGCTGGAAAGCGACGAGCACGATCGGTCGCTGCCGCCCGAGGTGGAAACGCTCCTGGAAGAAATTCTTGCGGAAGCGACCAAACTGAACGATGACGAGCTGAACAAAGCGGTTGTGGAAAGGCTGGACTACAAAGCGTTGGTGGACGAGACGTAGCAACCGAACACCAGCGGACACAAAAACCTTGGGCCACCAGGATTTTCCCGGTGGCCCTTTTTTTCTGGGAGTGAAGCGAGGCTCAGGCAGTCATCACCTGCGGCCGCTCCAGGCGACCGCCCTCTCTTGCGTCTGCGCGTTTGAGGAGGATGGCGAAAATCAGTCCGAAGAAGCCGAGACTTGCAAACATCAACATGCTACTGGTGTAGGTGTGGGTGATGTCCCGGAGTTCCCCGTTGAGAAACGGGAAAAGAGCCAGGCCGATGTTCTGAATGGTGGTCATCAGGCCGTAGGCTGTGCCCACACGCTCTTCGGGCACGATGAGCGGCACCGAGGGCCACATGGCCGCGGGAACGAGCACGAAGGCGGCGCCGAGGGCGATCATCGGCCAGGCTGGGTAGATGTGGGTGATGCCCATCAGCAGGTGGGCGGGAATCATGAGCAGCGAGCCGATGATCATCAGCGTGGCGCGGCGACCGATCTTGTCCACAAGCTGACCGGCGAAGGGCGCCAGCACCATCGACGCGAAAATGATGATGGATGTGATGCCGCCAGCGGTGCTGAACATGTGCAGGAAGTTGTTGAACACCTGGTAGAAGAATCCGCCGCTGGCCTCGGCCACCTTTGGAATTCCCCACTTGTCCACGAAAAAGTCCGTTGACAGCGCGGTGAACGGAAAAATGGCCGAGTAGAAAGTGACGCACAGCAGCGTGACGTACCAGAACGTGGGTTTGAACTCCTTGATGTCTTTCAGAACGATCTTCTCACCGGCGCTCTCGTCCTTGAGGCCGAGCACCTTTTCACCGCGGCGGTCCAGGATGATGTAGAAGATGTTGGCAACGAGGGAAATGGCGCAAAACAGGACGGCTGCAAAGAGGGCGTACCGGTAGCTGCCAAAATGGGCCGTGATCAGCTCTCCCGTGTTGAAAGCGAACAGCGTGCCCAGCCGGCTCACTGTGAGCGCGATGCCGAAAGAGAGAGCCAGCTCTTTGCCCTTGAACCAGCGGGCCAGGATGGCGCTTTGAGCCACAATCAGCGGCTCGGACCCTGCGCCGAAAATGAAGCGTCCCACGAAGAACATGGGCACGCTCTTCGCGAGCCACACGATTGCCGCACCGATGAAGACCAGTGAAGAGAAAAGGATGCTGGCCTTGCGGGTGCCTAAGGCGTCGATCAGCAGGCCGCCGACGAACACCGAGAGGATGGCGGCAATGCTGTACATTGTGTAAAACGAGCCAACGGTGCCCCGGGCTGCTCCCAGCTCCTGCACCAGGGTGGGCGCGATGGCCCCGACGATGTCGTAGGCGAAGTAGCTCCCGAACGAGAGCATGGCGGCGAAGAACAACACGGTGAAGCGGTAGGCTTTGCTGGCGGGGTGAAAGAATCCGGCGGATTCCGCAGCGAGCTCGACGGTCATGGTTTGTCCCTTTCAGGCTGAATTCCACGGTGCCGAACGAACTGTGGCGAAAATACGGATTTGCGCCGAGGGAAGCAAGGAGGAATGCCTGGCTGCGATTTCGCTTGACAGCG
>JAADFT010000058.1 GCA_013152765.1 Calditrichota bacterium
GTTGACTGCTTGTACCGCCTAAGTTGCCAGACACAGGAACGAACGAGCTCAGAAAGGACCCGATTTTTCTGAGCAACCGGCGTGGCCTGCTGGAGGTCGGTCGAAGTGGGGCCAGCCCGGGTTACGGAAAGCGAAAAAGGCCGAGGAATGCAATCCCCCGGCTACACCAGGTGGAAGTTGGTTGAAGCAGACTTGGATTCGGCCCGGATGCCGAGGTAGAAACGGGCGTCGAACGAGTGCTGTGAATGAGACTGGGGAGGTAGAATCCGGCCTCGGCAAGAGCGGGTTCAGCTCGGGGGGCGACCTTCTGGTCGTCCGGTCGTGGCTGCTGGTGACCAGCCAGGTTACGTAATGGCTGGTCGGCTAGGAAAAATCGGAGAATGCCTGTTAAGGATTTGATTGCGAAATCGACAAAATCTCCTTAGCTTCACGTTCACAAGTGCGAGCAAAAAACACAGTGTGGAAAGGAGGCGGTGTGGGAATGATCAGACATGAGGATGTTGAGAGGCTGGTCTCGATTGTCGGTTCTCAGCATCCCATCACGAGCTTTTACCTGAATGCACACCTTGGTAAACACAGCCTTGAGGAGCAGCGCCTGACGGCGAAAAACCTGCTCCGCGAGCGTCGTTTGGAGCTGGAGCAGCGCACGGACATCGACAAGCACTGGAAGAAGACGGCTCTTGCGGATCTGGAACGACTGGACGACATGTTGAAGGCAGAGCTGGCAGGCCCGCATTCTTACCGGGGTCTGGCGGTGTTCATCAGTTCCGGAGAGGGACTGGAGCAGACCTACCGGTTGCCGCAACCTGTGCGGAACGCACTGATTGTGGATCGCGACCCGTACGTGCGGCCGCTCACCACAATCCTGGACGAGTACCACCGAATTTGCACCGTGCTCGTCGACCGCGAAGCTGCTGAACTGTACGAAATCTACATGGGCGAAATCCTGGAGCACGACCGCGTCTTCGACGAGGTGCCGGGCAAGGTCCGCGTGGCTGGCTGGTACGGGCTGGAGGAGCGCCGCATCGAGCGCCACGTCGAGGACCACGTGCACCGTCACTACAGGCACGTCGCCGACACCGTTTTCCGGCTGTTCAAACTCCTCGGGTTCGACTGGCTGGTTCTCGGGGCACATCACGAGATTGTGTCGGAATTCGAACCGTTCCTGCACCCGTACCTGCGCGAGCGCCTGATCGGCCATTTCCACGCCGAGCCCAGAAAAACGCCGCTGAAGGTGGTACTGGACAAGACACTGGCCATCGAGCAGGCCACGGAGCGCCAGGAGGAAGTGAAGCTGGTCGACGACTTGCTCGAGCGCGCCGGATCGGGCGGCCTCGGCGTGGTTGGCCTGGACGACACAATCAAGGCTCTTCTCAACGGTCAGGTACACACGCTGGTCGTGCAGGAGGAGTGGACTGTGCCCGGCGTCGTGTGTCGCAACTGTGGCTGGCTGGGGCGCGAAGGCGAGGTGTGCCCCGTGTGTGGCAGCAAAACCGACCAGGTGGAAGACCTGGTGGACGAAATGGTGGAACTGGCGGTCTACTACGGCGGTCGGGTGGAGCACGTGTTCGCCGATTCGAAACTGAAGGATCACGGGCACATCGGCGCCCTGCTGCGCTTCCGCGTCTAATTCAAACGCGCCGACTGCTTACTGCTGACTGCCAATTGCCGACTGCCAAATGATCACCTTGCACAGAGGAGGTGAGGCCCTTACATGCGACAAACGAAACGACGTTACCGCTACCGCCCCAAGACCCGGGAGGACTTTCAGCACTTCCTGAGCCGCGTGCGCAAGCACCTTCCGGCCCTGTACGCCTTCGTGGCGCGGGAAGTCGACTACCTGGAAAATCTGGGCGAACTGAAGGGCGTAGATCTTTCGATCGAAGACATTGTTGATGAGACTTTTCTGCGGGCGATGGACCGCTGGCAGCGCCGTCCTCCGCGCGAGGAGGCCGAGGAAAACTGGCTGAAACGCCTGGCGTTGCAGGTGATTCGCGAACTGCTGCCGCCGAAGCCCGAGGCGGAAGCGGCCAGTATCGAAGAGCCCGCGGAAGAGGTCCCCGAGCTGGCGCCGGAAGAGGACATCGACACGCAAATCTACGAGTTCTACCAGCCGGACGAGGAACTGCGGCTGGAAGACCTGATTCCAGATCCCACAGCCTACACCCCGGAGCAACTGGTGGAGGCGGAAGAATTCGAGACCTGGTTGTACAGCATGTTGCGGCGCGTGCCCAGGCGCGATCGGGAGATTTTCATTTTCCACCGGATCGAGGGGCGTGACCCGCGAGATGTGGCCCGAATGGAAGGCATGCGCCTGGAAGAAGTGCTCGAGCGCTCGGAACGTGTGCGCAAGAAACTCCTCCAGTGGATCGAAGAGTACGATCCGGAACTCGCCGCTCAGGCGAAGAAGGGGCTGCTGGCCGAAACACCCGAACGAAAATTCGCCAAACGCGGTGTGCCGGCCGGCTACGAAGAGCGTCTAACCGGTCGCCTGGAGCGCGAGTGGGAGCGCGGTCGCGCCGAGCAGGCGCAGGAAGAAACCAACTCTTAAGCCCAGGAGGGCGAATTCCACTGAACTACTGAATGGTGCTGGGTGAGGAGGGCAGATGTTCCCGTTACGCGACAACATCCCTTCGCGGACGTACCCATTCGTCAACATTGCGTTGATTGTGATCAACTCGTTGGTGTTCCTGTATGAGGTGTCGCTTGGGCCGCACCTGCAGGAATTCATCCTGACGTACGGAATGGTGCCGGCGAAGATCCTCTGGATCAGCCAGCACGAGCCGTGGAATCTGGTGGAGCGTTTCGGGCCGTTCTTCACGTCGATGTTTCTGCACGGCGGCTGGTTCCACCTGATCGGCAACATGTGGTTCCTGTGGATCTTCGGCGACAACGTCGAAGATCGTTTGGGACACGGTCGCTACCTGATTTTCTACCTGCTCAGCGGACTGGCGGCCGGCTGGATTCACTACATTACCAACATGACCTCCGGTGTTCCCACGGTTGGCGCCAGTGGGGCCATCGCCGGCGTGATGGGCGGCTACTTCTTGCTGTACCCCTACGCCCGCGTGCTGACGCTGATTTTCATCTTCATTTTTGTGGACATTGTGGAAGTGCCGGCGTTTTTCTTCCTCGGCCTGTGGTTCCTGATGCAACTCTTCGCGGGCACATTCTCGCTGGCCGCGGTAGACACGATGAGCGGCGGCGTGGCCTGGTGGGCTCACATCGGAGGTTTCGCGGCTGGGGCCTCAATGGTGCACCTTTTCAAGAAGAGGAAGGGGTACCGTCCCTGGTACAAAGACGAGTTCTTACCCTGGTAGCGCAACCTTGAGAAGTCACAGGCGGGTTGCCTGCCGGGCACGACCAGCCAGGGCTGCGTGACTCGGCAAATGGTTGCCCGTGCCTGACGTGAAGGAGCAAGGGCTGCCGAAAGGCAGTGTACCCTGGAACTGTCGGGCAAGACCTGTACAGTGAAATTCTGCCGGTCGGAGGTCGACGCAGGGGTGATTGTGGTTCCGCTTGTAACCAAACAGGAGGAGGCGTTCGATGCACATGCTTGATCTGTTCTGGCTGTTCTTCATCATTGCCAGCTTGCAGCCGGTTCTCCGGCGCAAGATGCTGGAGGCCAGCCGCTTGCGGATGATCCAGCGGCTGGAGCACAAACGCAAGAGCCGGGTGATTGCCCTGATCCACCGCCAGGAGACCATGAGCCTCCTTGGCTTCCCGGTGATGCGTTACATCGACATCAACGACAGCGAGGAGATCCTGCGGGCGATTAAGCTCACGGACCCGAACATGCCGATCGACTTGATTCTGCACACACCAGGCGGTTTAGTGCTTGCTACCAAGCAGATCGCCAGGGCACTTCGGAATCGACCTGGCAAGGTCACGGTGTTCGTGCCGCATTACGCCATGTCGGGCGGCACCATGATCGCGCTGGCGGCCGACGAGATCGTGATGGACGAGAACGCGGTGCTGGGTCCGCTCGATCCGCAACTGGGACAGTACCCGGCAGCGTCGATCCTGCGAGTTGCCGAGAAGAAGGGTGAAAAAGCCGACGACCAGACCCTGATCTACGCCGACCTGGCCGAGAAAGCCATCCAGCAGGTGAAAGAGACGATCATGGAGCTGGCTTCGGAATCGATTCCGAAGGAGAAGGTGCCTGAGCTGGCCGATCTGCTCAGCAAGGGCAAGTGGACGCACGATTACCCGATTACGGTAGACGAGGCCAAGGAACTCGGTCTGCCCGTGTCCACGGACATGCCGGAAGAAGTTTACATGTTCATGAACCTGTTCGAAATGCCAACGCAGCACGGGCGGCCGTCGGTGCAGTACATTCCGTCACCGTACCATCCGGCCAGCCAGGGCAACGCGGCGAAAACGAAATAGCGCTGGAAGAAAGGAGGCGGGTGTCCGTGCCTTCGTTCGAGGAAGAGTTTCGAGAGCTGGAGCAATTGCAGGAAAGGATGCGTCGCTTCCTCGACCACCTGTCGAGAGCGAGATTCCCTCAGGTGCAGTTCACGCTGACAACGTGGACTCCTGCCGTGGACGTCTACGAGACGGCGGAGGAGTACGTTGTCGTGGTGGAGTTGCCAGGTGTCGATCCGAAAGGTCTGACGGTCTCGTTGGAAGACCATGAGCTCCGCGTGCGGGGCGAAAAGACCTCCACGCATCGCTCGTCCGGGGTCCGGACGCACCGCCTCGAAATCGCGACCGGTCCATTCGAGCGGACTGTTCGGTTGCCGGGTCCGGTTGCCAGCGAGGGCGTGCGGGCTCACTACAACCGTGGTGTTCTGGAGGTGCGTCTGCCGAAAGGGCAGTCGGGCCCCGTCACGCAGCGGGTGGAGATTTTGGACGATTTTTGACGGCGTAACCGTTCCTGCACGTGGCGCGAGGGCGTGCGTTCAGTGCGAAGTCCCGGTGCCGGGTCAGTTCCTGGTAAGCGAACTGACACCGGCGCCGTATTTTGGAGCGAGGTCAGCGTAACCGGTTCTCAGCGGGCTGTCTCAATTTCTCACTTGTAGAGCTGGATGGGCCGTGGGATGCCTCAGTGGAGCGTGCGTTTCCTGGCTTCGTTGAGGCTGCTGTTTCTCGCATCGTGGGGCGACACCTGGCGCGCGCAGGCGACGAACTTGTTGGATGGCAGCGAGAGGCGATCGGAGGAGAGCGAAGCATGCAAGACGCAACGGGTAGCTCTGAAGTGAAGACGCCTCAGGTTCCGAGAAGGTTGAGGATTTTCCCCTCGGGCGACGCGGTGCTGTACCCGGGCATGTTGCTACCGCTCGCCGTGGCGGAACCCAACCGAATCAAGGTCATCGAGGATGCCCTGGCCGGCGACAAGTTCGTCGGTGTGTTTGCCAGCAAGGATGGGAAGCTGGATCCCAGTAGCGACGACCTTTACCCGGTCGGAACCGCGGCTCAGGTTGTGCGGATGCTGCGGCTACCGGACAATTCCATCCAGGCGGTGCTACAGGGTGTGGCGCGGGTGAAGATCGTCGAGATCGTTCAGAGCGTGCCCTACTTCATGGCCGACGTGGAGGTCCTGGAAGACAAGCTGGCCCGCACGATGGAATTCGAGGGGTTGCTGCGGAGCGCACTGGGCACTTTCCAGCGAATCGTGGAGCTGGCGCCGAATCTGCCCGCCGAGCTTTTGACCGTGGTGCACAACTTGCCCACGCCCGGCAACCAGGTGGATTTCATGGCCAGCCACTTGAACCTGAGCCGCGAGGAGCGCCAGCAAATCCTGGAGCTCGTCGACGTTCACGAACGGCTGAAAAAGCTAAGTGAGTTTCTGAACCGCGAGCTGGAAATCCTGGAAATCGGCGAGAAGATTCAGGCCGAAATCCGGGGCAAGATCGAGAAGGCTCAGCGGGAAATGTACCTGCGGGAGCAGCTCAAGGCCATCCAGAAAGAGCTGGGCATCGAAGACGAGCGCACCGCGGAGATCAACGAGTTCAAGCGGAGAATCGAAGAGGCCAACCTACCCGAGGAGGTCCGCAAAGAGGCGGAGCGTGAACTCGATCGGATGAAGGCCATGCCCCCGCAGGCCGCTGAGTACATCGTGGCGCGCACGTACCTGGACTGGATCGTCAACCTGCCGTGGAACACGGAGACCGAAGACAACCTGGACATCGAGCGGGCCAAACAGATTCTGGACGAAGACCACTACGACCTCGAGAAACCGAAAGAGCGCATCCTGGACTACCTGGCTGTGCGCAAGCTGAAGCCCGACATGAAGGGGCCGATCTTGTGTTTTGTGGGGCCGCCGGGGACGGGCAAGACCTCGCTGGGGCGGTCGATCGCCAGGGCACTGGGACGCAAATTCGTTCGAATTTCCCTCGGCGGCGTCTCCGACGAGGCGGAAATCCGAGGACACCGCCGGACGTACATCGGGGCGCTCCCCGGACGAATCATCCAGGGAATACGCCGCGCTGGTTCCAAGAACCCGGTGTTCATGCTGGACGAAATCGACAAGCTCGGCTCCGATTTCCGCGGCGACCCCGCTGCCGCTCTGCTGGAGGTGCTGGATCCAGAGCAAAACAACGCCTTTGTGGACCACTATCTGGACGTCCCGTTCGATCTGTCTAAGGTTATGTTCATCACCACGGCCAACATCACAGACACGATTCCGGGGCCACTGCTGGACCGGATGGAGGTTCTGGAGCTGCCGGGTTACACGGAGCCGGATAAGCTGGAAATTGCCCGCCGCTTCCTGGTGCCGCGGCAGCGGCGGGAGCACGGTCTGCGCGAGGATCAGCTCGTCATCACCGACGACGCTTTAGTCGCGATCATCCGCAAGTATACGCGCGAAGCGGGCGTGCGAAACCTGGAACGCCAAATTGCCGCCGTGTGCCGGAAAGCGGCGCGCAAGATTGCTGAGGGAAAGGCAGAGCGCGTGACCGTCGACGAGAAGGACCTGCACGACATCCTGGGGCCGGAGAAGTACCGCAGCGAGCTGGCCGGCGAGAAGGACGAAATCGGCGTGGCCACCGGTCTCGCCTGGACCCCAGCAGGAGGCGATCTGCTGTTCGTGGAGGTGAGTGTGGTACCCGGCGACGGCAGTTTGCGCCTGACTGGGCGGCTGGGCGAGGTGATGAAGGAGTCCGCTGAGGCGGCGCTTACTTACGTGCGTTCTCGGGCCGAGGAGCTGGGCATCGCGCCGGATTTCTACAAGAAAGTGGACATTCACATCCACGTGCCGGAAGGGGCTGTGCCCAAGGATGGCCCCTCGGCGGGAATCACCATCGCCACTGCGCTCGCCTCGGCCCTGGCCAAGATCCCCGTGCGCAAAGATGTAGCCATGACCGGCGAAATCACCCTGCGCGGAAAGGTCCTGCCCGTTGGAGGGATCCGGGACAAGGTGCTGGCGGCGCACCGGGCCGGTGTGAAAACGGTGGTCTTACCCGAAGAAAACGAGAAGGACCTGGAAGAAGTGCCTGAGCACGTACGCCAGGCTCTGCGTTTTGTCTTCGTGCGACACATGGACGAAGTGCTGCGCGAGGCGCTGGTGCGCGCGCCGCAATCTAAAGCTGAAGCGAACGAATAGCTCGAACGTGCTCGGACAGCACAGGGCGATTCGGCTCGCGGGTTGAACTGGGCGCGAATGGCACCGCACTCGACGGACGGAACGACAGTCAAGGGTGTGACGTAGCTGGATTGGCGCTGCTGAGTGAGGTCGCCGGCCGAGCGCGTTTTTTGAGTAGTCAAGAAACTGATCTGCGGATCAGGAAGCCACCCCGGGTCGCTGGCTTCCTTCACGCAAATCTGACGATCGTGGGTTTAGTCAGGATGTGTCCGATTGGGAGGTGACGCAATGGAACTACCCCTGTGGAAGCGCTTGTTCGTCTGGGTTGTGGTACTGCCAGGACTGCTGTTAACGCTCTTCTTTTTGGGATGGACAGCCTGGCCTGCGCTTGCCTTCTTCGCGATCCTGGTGTTGCTCGTGCGGCTGAGTGGCCGCGACATGCGCGCCAGAATCTGCTGACG
>JAADFT010000059.1 GCA_013152765.1 Calditrichota bacterium
ACCCGGACACCGTGTTTCGCGTCGCCCACATCGGTGAAGTACTTGCCCAAGGTTCGTAGCACGAGCTCGGCGTACAGGTTCTGGCTCACCTTGTTGATGGCGCGGACGATTTCGCTCATCGGGGGTGACGTGTACGTCGCAAGGCGCCTGGCTGGGCTGACGTCGTAGGTGTAGCCGGGTAGCTCGTCGATGTCGTACGCCTCGCCGTCAACGGCAATGCCGTGTCGCTGGAGGTACTCGCGGAACACGAACGCGGTAAACTTGGTGGGGTTTTCCACTGAGAACCAGTCGTGCTTCTCGGGTCCACCAGCCGGCAGGGAGCCGGTGATGGTCACGTCGTTGGTGCCGCGTTTCCGGTGGTACACCACGTCGCGTTCCAGACCCGGGCGAACCGTCTGGACCAGGCAGGTTACGTGCACGTACTTGGTGTCGGGAATCAGGCGGTAGGTAACGGGATCACCGGGTTTCTGTCCCGGCGTGAAGATGATGTCCATGCAGTTGTCGTTGAACGACAGCGCGCTGATCTGGGCTGCGTACCAGTCGGATTGGTAGTCCCAGGCCCAGCCCGCTCCCATGATCTCGTCGGCGAACCAGTTGTCGTCGCCAACGATGCGGCCCTGGATGCGGGTGATGCCGCGCGCCCTGAGGCTGTCCACCCACGCACGGAAAACCGCCAGCGGGTCGCCATCGTGAAAGCGCCCGCTGATGCTCGGGTCTCCGGTGCCCACGATGACCAGGTCCCCCTTGAGAGTGCTGTCTGCTACGTCGCCTGTGGCGTAGAGCGAGGTCGTGTACCGGTAGTCGGGTCCGAGTTTAGCCAGCGCTGTGGCCGTGGTGAAAAGTTTCATGTTGGAAGCTGGCATGAAACCTTTGTAGGCGTTTCGCATGTAGAGGTAGCGGCCGTCGCTCAGCGACTGAATAACGACTCCCCAATGGGCATTTGCGAAAGAAGGATCGGCGAGAATCTGGTCGATGTCGGCGCGGAGTTGCGCGTAGGGGTCGGGGACCTTGGTACGGAGTTGCCTTGCGCAGCCGCTGAGCGCAAGCGCAACCAAAAGAACTGTGACAACAAGATGCGTGCGTCTGGTCATCCTTCGTCTCCGCATTTGCGTGAATCCCGCGGGAAAAGCAACAACCCCCTGCTCATTGCGAACGGGGATCAGGCCTGATTCCGAAGCCTGACACCGATTCCAGGTTCTGAGGGCAGCAGGATGCGCCCGTCGGTGTCCAGCTGCATCCCGACGAACGGGTCGTCAGTGATCAACAGGTGGCTGTCCAGGTCTGCGTAGTCGGCGAGCGGCGCAAGATGGGCGGCAGCAGTGATGCCGAGCGAGCTTTCCACCATGCAGCCCAGCATAACCTTCAGGCCGCAGGAACGGGCGGTGTAGATCATCGCCAGAGCCTCGCGCAGCCCACCGCATTTCATCAGCTTGATGTTGATGCCGTCGAAAGCGCCGAGCATTCTCGGGATGTCGGCAGACGTGTGTACGCTCTCGTCGGCAACAAGCGGAAGCTTCACGCGCTCTTTCAGCCACCACATCCCGTCCGTGTCGCTGGCTGGCAGAGGCTGTTCGACGAACTCCACGTCCTGTGTAGCCAGCCAGTTGATCTTCTCGAGGGCCTCCTCGCGGTTCCAGCCCTCGTTTGCGTCCACGCGAATGGGCTTGTCCGTGTTCTTCCTGATCAGCTCGAAGAGCTTGTAGTCGTCTTTTGTGCCGAGCTTCACTTTCAGGATGGGGTAGGGGGCAGCCTCTTTGAGTTTCTGCAGGACCACTTCGGGCTCGTCGATCCCGATCGTGAAGGATGTTTTGGGTGTGCGGTCTGCAGAAAGGCCCCAGAGCCGGTAAAGAGGGGTGCGCAGCTTCTTGCCAACCCAATCGAGCACGGCCATTTCCAGAGCCGCGCGCGCTGCCTGGTAGCGGTGATTCCAGCGTCGTCCCAGGTTGTCGTCCAGGGTCTGAAGGTCGAACAAATCCTCGGGTAGCAGGTCCTCGGCCTGAGCCAGGACCCGGGCAGTGGTCTCCACGTCCTCGCCGTAGCGGCGGATCGGAGCAGCTTCGCCAAGGCCGGTTATTCCGTCGTGCTCTACGCGCACGAGGACGGTTTGGACAGTGTCGGCGGCTCCTCGCGAAATTCGAAAAGTGTGGCGCAGGTGGAACGTTTGGATCTCGGTGGTGATCTTTGGCATCGTGCTTGTCGGGTTCCGTTGAGTTTCGGCGAGGTTCCACACTCCCGCGGCGGTTTCGGAAGCGCGGTCGTGCGTTCAGGTTCACGAACAAATTTAAAGCGCAGCAAAATAACCAATCGCCCGCAGAGAAGCAAGACGGAATTAAGACGCTGATCGGCCTGTTTCTTGTGTAAGAGGGAGGCTAATTCTGCGACGAAACGCGGCTGGTTCTGCCTTGGCTCAGCCTTTGAACTGGATTTCGGGCTGGGCAGACGGTTTGCGTTTCCTCGTTCTGCTCAGGCTGGGCGTCGGTAGTCGGCAGAATCTTGGCGCTCTGCGCTTTGTATTTCTGCTACGTCAAAATTGGTTGGCTTTTCGGAGTCGTGGTTTCTTCAGGGCGAGATGTTGCTTAGTCCGGCCTGAAACAAGCCTGCTTTAGCAGGCGGCTTCCTTTGGTAGCCCGGGGATTTGATCCCCGGGCGAAGAAGCCGGGCGCTGCTTTCGCCTTTGTTTCGCGAATCTGACGTAGTAGACGTACCCGTTTGCGTTGCCGGGAGCTGCGGAAAGCACCGGCGAGGAAATTTCACCTTGACAAGGCACCGTTTGGCGTTTATATTGTGATGTGCATCAATCCTTCGGTCTCACTCCCTCGCAGGAATCCTGCCCCCGAGATTGCCAGCCAACCCGTGGCAATCCTGAGACCGAACCCGTGGATCCAAGGTTGTGGGTGAAGTTCTTCGAATCCGGGAGGGTGCAGCAGAGGTGTCGACTCTGCGTGGCGATTTTGCACCCACGGCTTGACCGCACAGCAGTGGTTTCTAAGCACAAGGAGGGTGGTATCGAGAGACAGGCCCGATGTTCTCGTAACAGTGCGCTGAGTTCGCTTCGAACTTTTGGCGTGCCGAGACGTCGGGGGAACAAGGGACTAAGCGGCGGAGGTGAGATATGCCGCGTGTACGGTATCTCAACCAACTAACGAGAGTGGAGGGTCTATCGAGAGAAGAAATCGAGAGACTCCAGCCCGTCAGCAGCTGGTTCGCTTTCAAAGCGACCGACTACTACCTCTCACTCATTGACTGGGACGACCCGAACGATCCCATCAAGCGCGTGGTAATTCCAAACCTGGAAGAGCTCGACGAATGGGGCCGTCCTGATCCTTCGAAGGAGCATTCCTACACTATTTTCCCCGGGTTGCAGCACAAGTACAAATCGACGGCCTTGTTGCTCGTGAGTGGCGAGTGCGCCGGGTACTGCCGGTACTGTTTTCGCAAGCGCATTTTTACCGACGACGCCATGGAGGTGCTGCGCGATTTGCCGCGCGCAGTGGAGTACATTCGCGAGCACGAAGAGATCACGAACGTGCTGCTCACCGGCGGTGACCCGATGGTACTTTCCACGCGGCGTCTACGCGAGGTGCTGAGCGCCCTGCGTTCGATCCGGCACGTGCGGATCATTCGGATTGGGACGAGGATGCTGTCCTACAATCCTTACCGCGTTTTGGAAGACCCAGAGCTGCTCGAAGTGATCGAACAGCACAGCCTGCCGGACAGGCGAATTTACGTGATTACGCATTTCAACCACCCGCGTGAAATAACGCCTCCGGCCCTGCGCGCGGTACGACGGCTTCAGAAAGCCGGGGCGATTGTGGCCAACCAGACGCCGATGATCAAGGGCGTGAACGACAGCGCCAGGACGCTGGCGGAATTGTTCCGCAAGCTGTCGTTTGCGGGTGTGCCGCCTTACTACGTGTTCCAGATTCGCCCTGCTGTCGGGAACAAACCGTTCGCGGTTCCCGTGGAACAGGGCTACGTAATTTTCGAGCGCGCCAAGGCCCGTGTTTCCGGTCTGGCCAAGCGCGCACGGTTCGTGATGTCCCACTCGACCGGCAAAATCGAAGTGGTTGGGCTCACGGACGAGTACATTTTCTTCAAGTACCACCGGGCGGCACGCTACGAGGACAGCGGTCGGTTCATGGCTTTCCGGAGAAATCCGCGAGCCTACTGGTTCGACGACTACAAGATTCGGCTACACGATTCTCCAGTCGTGAGACCAGATCGGCTGGCCAGGTCGGAAGCCGAACACGAATTTGCCTGATTTCGTTTGTTCGTCTACGTTCCCGCGCGAGCTGCCCGAAACTCGAGGGCCAGAAACCGCGCGGGAGATCCCTGGGGGGTAAGACAAGCCTGCTGCCTTACGATGAAGGGAGACTCGGATCCCCTGGCTGCGGTGTTCGTGAACAAACGGCGACAGGTCAGCTAAGGCTGGAAGACTCGCCGAACCGTCGCTGTTTGTGCTGTGCGCCGGGTTTTTGAGAAGAGTCAGGATCCGAGGGAAGGAGGCAGGTCATGACTGTGCGGGAGTTGCTGCAGCAAAAAGGGAGACAGGTGTACACCGTCGACCACGAGGCCAGCTGTTTGGACGCAGCCAGAAAAATGGTCGAGGTCAACGTTGGTTCGTTGCTTGTGGTCGATGAGCGCGAAAGACCTCTGGGAATTGTGACCGAGCGCGACATCCTGCGCAAGCTGAATGTGCGCGGTCTCCCTTTAGACAGAACGCTCGTTCGGGACGTGATGACGCGCGACGTCATCGTTGTGACCCCGGACGACGATCTGGACACGGTGATGCAAACGATGACCACTCACCGGATTCGTCACGTGCCTGTGGTGGAGGAAAACCGCCTGGCCGGGCTCATTTCCATCGGCGACGTGGTCAAAGCAATGCTGCGAAATGTGGAGGTGCAGACACGGCACCTGCTGGACTACATTCAGGACCGCTACCCCGGCTGAGTAGCGCTGCGGCTGCTCGGCACAACTGGGCATTGAGGGCTGGCGTGGTGGCTCTCGCCAGTCTGCTGTTTTTGGCCGGGTGTTCCCGTCGCAAGCCGGCTGCCTACGCTCCGGACCTGCTGGCCCGTGTGGACGGACGGGAAATCACGACCACCGAGTTCGTCGGCAGACTGCGTTACGTGGTGCCGGTTGATTCTTTGCGCGCACTGGCCGACACCTCCAGCCGGGCTCGCTTGCTGGGGGATCTGATCGACGAGCGGCTTGCGGCAGTCTACGCAGAACGGCGGGGGCTGATCGACTCGGCTGGTGTGCAGGATGCGCTGGAACGCGTGCGCCGGCAGGCCATGCTGCGTGAGCTGTACCTGCGCGAAGTTCGCGACAAAGCCACGGTTTCTGACGAAGAGCTGAAGCGAGCGTACCGGCGCTGGCGCGAGGAACTGACGGTCGGGTTCTACCGGGCGGCCACGCGGGAAGAGGCCGAGTGGGTGCGACAGGGTGTGCTGGCGGGCAAGAGCTTTGCTGAGCTCGCCTCTGAGCGTTACAAGCGTTCCTTCAACGAGAACCAGTTCAGAAGAAAACTACGCTGGGGCGAAACGGACCCCGCTCTCGAGGAAGCGGCGTACTCGCTTCGGCTGGGCGAAGTTTCCGAGCCCGTGAAAGTCGGCCAGATGTACTACGTCATCAAGCTGCTGGACCGCCGGATGCTCGGCAATCCTTCGGAGGACGACTTCAAACGCGTTGCTCCCGCTTTGCGCCGCAAGCTGCTACGCCGTAAGGAAGAAGCCCTCGCGACCCGTTTCCTGAGGGATCACCTGAGTCAGGCGCAGATTCGTCTGCGCGGAGACGTGCTGGGAAAACTCGTGAAACTGCTGGTCGAGCGGGCCGGGCCGGACAGCGTCATCGAATTGTACCCCGAAAACGTGGACGCCCTGCTCGCCGGGGTCGATTTTCGCGACAGCACGTTAGTGACGTTCTCCGGGAAAGGTTGGACGGTTGCGGAGGCTTTGAAGCGGATCGAGCCCGTTCGGCTACCGGCCAATTCACCTGAGCTGCTGGCGAACCGACTTTCGCAGGCCCTTTTCGAGGCTGCACGGGACGAGGTTCTGGTAGAAGCCGCCAGGAACCTCGGGCTGGACAAGCACCCCCGGGTGCTGCGGGACGTGAACGTGTGGAGAGACTACCTGGCCGCCGAAATCCTCAAAAGACGGCTCGGGGCCGAACGCGTACGGAGTGTAGTGGACAGTCTGCGTGCACACGTCCCCGTCGTAATTCTCAAGACTAAACTCGCGTCTCTCGATCTGGCTTCTCCGGACACGAGCGTGGTTCAGCACACCATGCCTTTCCGCGAACTCGCGTTTCCTCCCTGGCCGCAGTGGCGCTCCGAGCAAGCTGCTACTCCCTCCAGGTGAGCGTCTTTGCCGCTTTTCCTTCCACGCCGGAAATGAGCTTACCACTCTTGCCGGGCTTCCACTGAGCCTTGAACGCAACCTGGTCGTTCTGCAGACACTCCACTACAGTGGTGCTGTCGGGCTCAACCTCGGCACGGTACGAACACGACATGCCTTCGGCTTCGACACGTACGGCTACCTTGCCTGTTTTCGTCTTCGTAACCAGCACTTTGGCGCTGGGTGCGTTGCGGTCCTCGCTGTAACGAATCCAGCGTTGGTGCCTCGGCGACGTTTCGCCTTTCAGAGCCAGCCAGTTGTCGTACGTCCTGTACCCGTCGCTGCCGCTCAGTCTGACTTCCCAGTAAGTTGTGTCGCCCTTGCGCGTGGCGATCAGCTTGCCAGAAAGCGTGCCCATGTCCAGAGGCCAGACCCAGCCGCTGTCCGTCGGTTGAGGCTGACTTTGCTGCGCCAGAGTGACGTACGGGACCATCACCGCTGCGTAAGCGTTGATCTGGTTTGCGGCCTCCACTACCTGCTGCGGTGCGCGAATTGCGTTTGGCGTGGTAATCTGGTACGGCACCGGGAGCGGTGGCGCGTTGGTCTGCGGTTCGAGTGGGGAAGGCTCCCGTTCGTGGCAGCCCGCCACCAGCAAGCCCAGCATCAACCCTACAACTAATTTGCCTCGCATGACTAACCTCCTGCTGCCCCTTCGTTCTCACCGGTTTCGTTCGGGGCACTCTCACGCAAGTAAGATGCCAGCGTGATCACGCACAGGAGCACATGATTTAGCCTTGAAATGCCCATTCTGCACACGTGCCAATGCCTACTACAGGCTACCGAATTGTTTTGCAGAAGAATTTTGTCTCAACTTGGAACGCTACAGCCGCAAATCTTGTCGATATTCTGCACAGTGTGACGCCGGTCAACTGCAGCGTCTGAGCGACGCAGGGTAAAGGGATGGGGCGACCTGTTCAAATTCTTTACTTCTCTTACCGGTCGTGAACCTTCTCAGTCTGTTGATGGCCGGGGAATCAGAAGGTGGGCCCGCCAGCTTAAGGGAAACGTTTTGCGCGAGGACCTGCAGAGGCGCGTGGCCGCGCCGTGTCTGAGCACCAGTCGAGTTCGTGGCCTGATGTACAGAAGTGACCTGCTCGTGCGTGTCGGCGATCCCGGGCGAGTAAGCCGGGAACTGCCAGCGTCCTCCGGTGACCTGCTTGAGAGTCCGACAACCCGTCTGCCGGGTGAGGTGGACGAAATTGTGGGAAAGAGGCTGAGGCAAGGAAGAGGCGGAAAGGCAAGGGCGTAGCTCTGCCCGCCGGGGCGCCCGGGGTGTCAGTCCTGTCGACGGACACCCCGAGAAATCCGCGCTTTCCAGCACCTGCCGGCACGGAAAGCCTCCGACCGCGGTTCGGAACAAAAAAGCGCCTTCAGTCACAGACCGAAGGCGCTCCAATCAAGCCGTTCGTGCCGAACTTCGATTGGTTCTGCTACGTCAAAATGTGGTTAGCTTTTCGGAGTCGTGGTTTCTCCACGGCGAAATGTTGCTTAGCCTCGCCTGAAACAAGCCTGCTTTAGCAGGCGGCTTCCTTTGGTAGCCCGGGGATTTGATCCCCGGGCGGAGAAGCCACGCGC
>JAADFT010000060.1 GCA_013152765.1 Calditrichota bacterium
TCCCCGACGTGTTCGCCCCCCGTCCTGGGGGAGCGGAGCTGGGGGAGAAGGCCGGTGGGTTTGACGTCGTGCTCTCCAACCCGCCGTGGGAACAATTGCAGTTTGACGATCGGGAATTCTTTGTCTCTCGACGATCAGAAATCGCCAATGCCTCGAACATGGCTCAACGCAAGAAAATGATCGAAGAGCTAAGGAAAACGTGTCCCATGCTGCATAGCTTGTACCGCGAGCAGCACCATCTGAATGACGCGCAGAAACGCTTTGTCCACGGCTCAGGCCGGTATCCAATGACCAGTTTTGGGCGCATTAACCTTGCTCCTCTTTTCGCTGAACTGGCAACCGCTATCGTGTCTCGCGATGGTTTCGTTGGCGTTATAGTGCCGACAGGAATTGCCACTGATTCCTTCAAGCAGCGTTTCTTTCGTCATCTTGTCGAGAGCGGACGTCTGGTGAGCTTGTTTGACTTTGAGAATCGAGAGAGACTCTTCCCGGCTGTGGACAGCCGCTACAAGTTTTGCCTCCTCACCCTCCGAGGAGCGGATGGCGAAATGGCGGATAGCGGACGGGGGAAAGGTCCTGGCAACTATTCGCCCATGCACTTTGTGTTTTTCGCCACTCGCGTGGACCACCTGCGCGACGAGCGCCGCCGCTTCACCCTTGCGCCTGAAGCCATTGTCCGGGTCAACCCGAACACCCGCACTCTGCCCGTCTTCCGCACCCGCCCGGATGCCGAATTGACGCGCCAGATCTACGAGCGCGTCCCTGTCCTAGTCAATGAACAAACGGGAGCCAACCCGTGGAACGTGCGATTCAAGTTAATGTTTATGATGAACACTGACTCCCACCTCTTCCGCACCCGCGGCCAACTGGAAGCCCAGGGCTACCGGCTGGTGGGCAACCGGTTCGTGAAGGAGAGCCGGATTTGGCTACCGCTTTACGAGGCCAAGATGATTTGGCACTTTGACCACCGGTTTGGCACGTATAAGGGGGTGGCCAGGCGCGTCGCCCAGCTGCCCGCGTCTGGTCCCGAAGAACATGCTAATGCCGCCTATCTCCCCCTTCCCTGGTATTGGGTCGCCAGGGATGCAGTGGAAGAGCGGCTGGCAAAGTGGCCGTATGCGTTATTGTTGGGGTTCCGTGATGTAGCGCGTTCGACAGATGAACGCACCGCCATCTTCAGCCTGCTGCCACGGGTGGGGGTGGGGCATACCGCGCCTCTGTTTCTCGCTGGAAGCGCTTCACCGGTTCTGACATGTGGATTACTGGCCAATCTCGTGTCGTTGTCTTTTGACTGGACCTTGCGTCAGAAAATCGGTGGTACTCATTTGACGTTCTTCATTCTGCAGCAACTCCCCGTCCGTCCGCCCTCCGCCTACATCGGCACCGACCTGGCCTTTGTCGTGCCACGCGTGCTGGAACTAGGCTACACCGCGTGGGACATTAAGCCCTTCGCCGACGACCTGTGGCGTGAGGCGGACACGGCGTTGCAGGCTGCCATTCGAGCCCAATGCGAGGCCAACAAAGCCGCCACCGGCGGCCACACCTGGGACCTCCCCGATTGGATTGAGGCCTACCCCGAAATCGAAACCGACCCCCAAAAAGGTATTCCTTTCCCACCTTTCAAGTGGGACGAGGAACGCCGGGCCCTCCTGCGCGCCGAACTGGACGCCTTCCACGCTCGCCTGTACGGCCTGACGCGCAAACAACTGCGCTACATCCTGGACCCGGCGGACCTGACAGCCAGAGAGCTGGAGGACATCCTGGACCCATGGGAAGAGGTGGACGACCCGCTGGACCCGGAGGGCTACGCCGCCCGCGTCGCGGCCAGCGACTTTCCCGGCGAGACGTTCCGCGTGTTGAAGGAGAAGGAAATCAGACAGTACGGGGAGTATCGGACCAGAAAGCTGGTGCTGGAGGCATGGGAGAAGATAGCGAAGGGCGAATAGCGAATAAGGAGGCGTGAGCACCCGTTGTGGGCTCTTGCGTTTGAGGAGACGAAAGGAGAAAAACGTGAAGGACCTGGATCATTACGGCAAGGTCATTCGCTCATATGCAGGCACAGGGAAGCTCCAAGACTCGGATGGCTCCACAGCACATGGTGCTTTTCAATGCGCACAATTTGCCGATGGGCGCATCCTGTGTCAGCTCTCCCTTGAGGAACCTATTGACTCTGAAAAACTTCAAGTGTTCACGAGTCTAGCAGGAACAACCAGTGAAGGGCGCTCTATTGAGGCGAAGCACTTGCAGTTTACACGTGCCTCCTGGAAGATTCCATTTGAATACGTGGTCACGTTTCTTGCGCGAGAACTTTACGTACGCTCTCCGCGGTCTGCGCCAGCAACCCAAGTCCAATTTGCGATTACGAACTTCGATTTTCTCGGAGTAGAGCCACACATAGAGCCATTGCCTGATGGACGCCAGCGGGGTGGACTTCAACTACGGTGGACACTTGATGGCCGAGAGGTGATTGTTCGGCGCATCAGGGATTATGGAGACGTACTTCGAATGATCAAGGCAACTCGTGGAATCGATCTGACGGCCACAGCCTGGGTATCTCCCGTAACGGAGCATGACATAGACGAAGTGACACAATTAACGGATGACCTTTGCATGCTTCTATCTTTGGCTCGAGGATCGCGAATTCAGTGGCTCTGCTGGGACGCATTATCCAATGATGGCTACATCGTCTCGAGTTATCATCGAGATTCGGTCACAAGGCCGTACTCCTCTTTGTACCTTATTCCAAGCAATCCTCCAAGACACACCCATTACTTTCTAGAGAAATGTTTCGATTCTTATCGGCGACAGAAACGGCCTTGGCAGCTTGAACAGGCCATTGCTTCGTATGTTGATGCTAAGTCAGCATTCGATTACCTCGAATCTATGGGGCTAAAGATGGCGGTGGTGATGGAACTGGTTAGGTCGTGTTACCTTGAATTAACCGGAAAGGTGCACATCATTGACGACGGCGTGTTCAAGAGTGAGCAAGGAGAACTAAAGGGGCGTGTAAAGGAAGTACTTCGTGTCGTATTCCCTGGCGTGTCAAACAGTCAGATTGAAACTATGGAGAACCACGTACAGGGAATGAATTGGTATCCGTTTCGCCGTTCTCTGCGGGAGATGTTTCGTTATTTCGGACTTACCGTCTCTTCCAAGGAACTTCAGCGCTTTGTGGACACACGAAATGAGTTGGTGCATCGAGCACGGTACGCGTCGACTGCTCCTTGGAAGGAATATGTTATGATGATGACTCTCGTTGGGAAGGCACTCCTGGCGATCCTGGAGTACGACGGCTACTACTATGACTGGACAAAGCACTCCGGCCGAGTCGGTTCTGATTCGCCGATGGCAGTGAAAATGGAATACAAACACGAGGGAGACGGTTGAGTGAGTAACCAACGTGCCCTGCTGGAAGCCTTCGTCGTCGAGAATCGCGATCTAGAACTCCTGGAAGCCCTGCTGGCCGAATTCAACATCTTCGAGGCGATTGGCGCGGTGCGCCAGGAGTTACGCCACTCGGACTTCCTGGCCTTCCTCATGGATCCCGCGCAGAACCACGGCCTGGGCGACGCCTTCCTCAAGCGGCTCCTCAAGCGCGTCTTGATTCGCGCGGACAACCCGCCCATCAGCGCCGTCGAAATTGACGTGGCCGACATGCAGGACGCGATCGTGCTGCGCGAGTGGCGCAACATCGACATCCTGGTGCACGATGCCGAGGACCATTTCGTGTGCGCCATCGAGAACAAAGTGGGCTCTGGGGAACACTCAGGGCAGTTATCGCGGTACCGGGACATCGTTACCTCAGAGTTTCCTGACCATCGTGCCCTTTTCATCTACCTTACCCCCGAGGGAGATGGGCCCTCCGAAGAGGCGTACATCTCCCTCAGTTACGGGGAAGTAGCCGACCTCGTGGACACCGTGCGGGAAACACACGAGTCCACTCTGGGCGCCGACGTGTCCACCCTGATGAAGCACTACACCGCCATGCTGAGGAGGCACATCGTGAGCGACTCGGAAATTGCCGAACTTTGCCGCCGCATCTACCGCCGCCACAAGCAAGCCCTGGACCTGATATTCGAACACCGCCCCGACCTGCACTGGGACATCGCCGAGTATCTCAAGGGCTTGATTGAGGACCAAAGAGACGTAGGCTTTGTGCTGGACCATTCCAACAAGAGTTACGTCCGTTGTGCGCTTCTCGAATGGGACGAAGTTGGTGTCTTGAAACGTGGGCGAGGGTGGACGCCTACCGGACGCATCCTACTTTTTGAGTTCAGGAACTCTTCAAACCGGCTGACATTGAATTTGGTCATTGGTCCTGGGCCGGACCCCATACGTCAGATTCTGCATCAAACAGCGTTGCGTCATCCTCGGATATTTCGAGGAGTGTCCAAACGCCTTTATCCCAAGTGGACTACCATCTACAAGGCGGCATTCCTCCGTGGGGAAGATTATGAGGAATCCGACTTTGAGGTACTAACAGACAAGATAGACAAAGCATGGAAGAAATTCCTTACCGACGACCTACCCGCCATTCGCAAGATAATCACCGAGACCGGGTGGCCACCGGTGGACTAATCTCAACTCACCACTCGCCATTTCCCAAGAGGAACGTAACATGGACGCTTTCACCCTTCACAACCGAGTCCTATCCGACTACCACGACTACGTGCGCAGTTTCCTGAACATAGCGGACCCGCGTATCCGCGCCTTCGTGCAGGAGCAACTGGCGCGCGGGCGCCTGTGGCCTGAACCACTCCTGCAACTCAACCCCGCGTACGAAGCGGGCCACACCGTCCAGGACCTGGTGAAGGAAGGCCTCCTGCACCCTGACTGCGCGCGCGTGTTCGCCGATGACCGGGGCCATCCCTTTCACCTCTACGTGCACCAGGAGGAGGCTATTCGTCTGGCCCAGCAAGGTCACTCCTACGTGCTCACCACTGGCACCGGCTCGGGCAAAAGCCTTACCTACTTCATTCCCATTGTGGACTACGTCCTGAAGCACCGCCCGGAACGGCGCAGTGTGCGTGCCATCATCGTCTACCCCATGAACGCCCTCATCAACTCCCAGATGGAAAGCATCCACCGCCTGACCGCTCGCATTCCCGACTTCCCGGTGCGCTTTGCCCGCTACACCGGCCAGGAAAGCGAGGAGGAGAAACAGGCCATTCGCGACGAGCCACCCCACGTGCTCCTCACTAACTACGTCATGCTTGAACTCATGCTGACCCGGCCGCACGAGCGGGTGTTCGTTCACCGTGCCACCGCAGAACTGCAGTTCCTCGTCCTGGACGAACTCCACACCTACAGCGGGCGTCAGGGCGCGGACGTGGCCATGCTGGTGCGTCGCCTGCGGGAGCGTAGCGGCAATCCCAACCTCCTCTGCGTTGGCACCAGCGCTACCATGGCCGCGGGCGGCACCCGCGAGGAACGCCGCCAGGCCGTGGCCAACGTTGCCACCAAGATCTTCGGCGTTCCCATCCCACGGGAGCACGTCATCGACGAAACGCTTCGGCCCCTCACGCCCGATGCGTCACTCGCCACCGGCCACTCGCCCGCCGACCTCCGTGCCGCCATTCTGGCCGGCCTTCCCGAACCCGCCTACCACGCCTTCGTCGTCCATCCCGTCTTCGCCTGGATCGAACACACATTTGGCGTGGAAGCGGAGAACGGCCATCTCAAGCGGCGCACCCCTATTACCCTGGAGCGAGGTGCCCGCCTGTTGGCCGACCTGACGGGCCTGGACCAGAAGCAATGCCACGAGTACCTGGAGGGCATGTTCCGCCTGGGAAGTGAGGTGCGCACCCCTGAACGCGAGCCCCTCTTCGCCTTCAAACTGCACCAGTTTGTCTCCCAAGGGGGCTCCGTGTACAGCACCCTGGAACCACGGGAGCGACGCTACCTCACCCTGGAGGGGCAGCACTACGCGCCCGGCGGACAGGGCGACCGGTTGCTCTTCCCCCTCCTTTTCTGTCGCCAGTGCGGGCAGGAATACTACCTGGCCTACTGGAACGTAGCCGAGAACTTCGTGGCCCCCCTGGTCCCCGAGGTCGTGGCCGAATTGGAGGAAGGGTCCGACGTTCGCCAGGGGTACTTGATGCTCGACGACCCCGATAACCCTACCTGGGACGAAAGCCGTGAAGAGGACTTGCCGGAGACCTGGTTCCGCCAGACCAAGCGGGGCCGCAGCGTGAAGAAGCAATTTCGCGAGCACATCCCTCGCCGCCTTTGGGTTCGTCCTGATGGAACGATTTGTGACAGCCCTGAGAGAGATACTACCCTGGCATGGTTTGTCAAGCGCCCCTTCCTCACCTGCCTTAACTGCGGCGCGGCCTACACCAGGCGGGAAGGTGAATTCCGCAAGCTGGCCCGCCTTTCCAACGAAGGCCGTAGCACCGCCACCACCCTGCTCACCTTATCCGCGGTGGCCCAATTGCGCCGCCAGAAGGACGTGGAGAGAGAGGCGGAAAAACTCCTCAGTTTCACCGACAACCGGCAGGACGCGTCTCTCCAGGCCGGGCACTTCAACGACTTTGTCCAGGTGGCCCTGCTGCGTTCCGCCATCTACCACGCTCTGCCCGAGGACGCCGCGCTGGACCACTCAGAAATTGCCCAGCGCGTGGTGGACACACTCGACCTCCCTCAGGAGGTGTATGCCAAGGAAGTCGGGGAATACGGCGCTCTGCCCGGCCGCAACCGCAAGGTGTTGCAGGCCCTCATTGAGTACCGCATTTATGAGGACCTGCGCCGGGGCTGGCGCGTGGTGCAGCCCAACCTGGAGGAGTGCGGCCTCCTGCGCGTCGACTACGTGGGCCTGGACGTCCTGTGTGCACGCGCGACGCCCTGGCAAGCGCATCCATTGCTGGCCACCGTGGCGCCTGACGTGCGCCAGCGCGTGGCCCGAGCCTTTCTCGACCACCTCCGCCGCGGCCTGGCCATTGACGTGGGCTGCCTCGATCCCACTGAGCAGGAGAAGTTGCTCCGCAAGGTCAATCAGGCCCTCAAGGAGCCCTGGACGCTGGAAGAGGACACCCTGCGTCAGGCCACCTGGTTCGTCATAGAGGGGAAAGCCGGGCCTAGGGAGCAGAGCCTCTCGGCCCGCAGCGCGTTGGGACGCTTCTTGCGTTCTACCCGGGCCTGGCCACATCTGCCTCAGCCGTTGAGCACAGAGGAATACGAGGAGTTCCTGCGCGCCTGGGTCCGCCTCTTGCGCCGCGCGGGTTACATTGTCATGCGCCACGACGAGCGGGCCATCCAACTGCGCACAGACGCGCTCCTATGGCGTCGAGGCGATGGTACTCCGCCCCACGCGGATCCGGTGCGCTCGCGGCGCCTCCGTTTTTCCGAAGGACAGGCCGTGCAGCGGGTGGCAAACACCTTTTTCCGTCGTTTCTACGCGGACGTGGCCCATCGCCTGGGGCCCATGGAGGGTCGCGAGCACACGGGGCAGGTACCCGGAGAGCAGCGCATTGAACGGGAGGAGCGCTTCCGCAAAGGGGACCTGGCCGCACTCTTTTGCTCCCCCACCATGGAACTAGGCATCGACATCAAGGACCTGAACGTGGTGCACATGCGCAATGTGCCCCCATCTCCGGCCAATTATGCCCAGCGCAGTGGCCGCGCCGGGCGCAGCGGCCAGCCCGCGCTGGTGACCACCTACTGCGCAGTGGGCAGCGGCCACGACCAGTACTTCTTCCGCCGCCCTGAACAGATGGTCTCGGGCGTGGTGGTGCCCCCGCGGCTGGACCTGGCAAATGAGGAACTGGTCCGAGCCCACGTGCACGCCATCTGGCTGGCTCACACGGGCCTGGACCTGCGTCGTTCCGTGACCGAGGTGGTGGACGTGGAAAAACAGGGGTATCCCCTGAAGGAGAACGCGGTGCACAACATTCACCTCTCCGAGAAGCGCCTGCGGCGCCTGTTTTGACGAGGCCCGGCGGGTATTGGCCACCTGCGGTCCGGACCTTTCCAAGGAGGGCTGGTATTCGGACGAGTGGTTGGAGCAGGTGTTGAAGGACGCGGCCAAAGCGTTTGACCGGGCGTTCGACCGTTGGCGGGAGATGTACGACGCCGCGAAGCGCCAACTTCAGGAGGCGCGGGCGGTGATAGACGGTGCGCGTGCCAGGCCGCTACCCCGGAAGGAGAAGAGAGACGCCGAACGCCGGGAACGCGAGGCCGGCCACCAGATGGACTTGCTGTGCAACCTGGAACGCGCCGGGCAATCTGACTTCTACCCGTACCGGTACCTCGCCAGCGAGGGCTTCCTGCCCGGCTACAACTTCCCCCGGCTGCCCATTCGAGCGTACGTCCGCAGGGGCAGCAGTGATGGCGAGTTCATCAGTCGCCCTCGTTTCCTGGCACTGAGTGAGTTTGGCCCCCGCAATGTGCTGT
>JAADFT010000061.1 GCA_013152765.1 Calditrichota bacterium
ACAACCTTAAGATGGGCACCGCCGTCGTCGCTGCCGACCGCTGCCTCATGCAGCACGGGGCCTGGTGCGACGAGTGCGTCCAGAAGTGCCCCTTAGGAAACCGCGCCCTCCGGTTCGAAGCCGGGTTCCGCCTGGTGGTGGACGAAGAGAGTTGCACCGGCTGCGGCGTTTGCGAGTACGTTTGCCCGACGACACCGCCGGCAATTCGCGTGCGCCCGCTGACGCGGGCTTAACCCGGGGAAAAACCGTCGACATTCTGACGTAACGGCACTACCCGTTTTGAGCACACTCGACAGCGCAGGCTCGCAAGGCTTCTGAAGTGCAAGCAGGGGGGTGAAAAGCAGGTCGAAGATCTGTGTGGCAGAAACCAGCGCGGAGGTCACTGATGGCAGAAGAAACCACAAACAAGGAGCGGCGGGATTTTCTCGGCAAGCTCTTCTTCGGAGGAGGGCTTGCAGCTTCGGCACTGGCGTTCTTCGGCGCCGCCTTCCGCTTCATCGTGCCGAAGCGCACACCGCCCAAGCTCAAGGAGGTCCTGGTTGCTCACTTCGAAGAGCTGCCGGTGGGCAAGGCCAAGCCCATGGAAATCGCGGGGCAGAAGGTCTTCGTGGTCCATCTGGAAGAAGGGTACCGCGTCCTCTCGGCCATTTGCACGCACTTAGGCTGTATTGTGCAGTGGCAGGAGGACAAGCAGCGCTTCTTCTGCCCCTGCCACAAGGGCGTCTACGACAAAGAAGGCAAGGTCATCTCTGGGCCACCGCCCAAGCCGCTCACCAACTTTCGCGTCGAGGTTAAGAACGGCCTTGTCTACGTCTGGATTGCACCGAAACAGACGGGAGGGACCGTATGAGTGTGTTCAACAAAGAATGGTGGGTCACACGCGTCCCGGTTGACTACGAGAAGGTCATCGGCGTCATTCGCGACCTGGTGATCAAGGAGCCGATTCCGGTCCACATGAAACGCTGGTACTACGCCATGGGCGCGACGCCGCTCATCCTGTTCCTGCTGCAGGTCACGACTGGCTTGCTGCTGACCTTCTACTACGTCCCGTCGCCCGAGATGGCCTACGAGAGCGTCCGCCACATCTCGCAGGACGTGCCCTTGGGCTACTGGGTGCGCGGCCTTCACTACTGGGGCGCAAACCTGATGATCATCGCGGTCTTTCTGCACATGATCCGCGTGTTCTTCACCCGCGCCTACCGGAAACCGCGGGAGCTGAACTGGATCCTCGGCACCATGCTCCTCGGCGCCACCCTCACGATGGGCTTCACCGGCTACTCGCTGACGTACAACCAGCTCTCCTACTGGGCCACCACGGTGGGCACGAACCTGGTGGACCAGGTGCCGCTCATCGGACACTGGCTCCTGACTTTCATGCGAGGCGGCGAGACGGTTTCGGCCAACACGCTCACCCGTTTCTTCGTTTTTCACGAGCTGTTCGTGCCGGCAATTCTCTTCATCCTGATTGCTTTGCACATCTTCATGATCCACCTGCACGGCGTGGCCGAACTCGAGGGTCACGAGGGCGAGGGTTACTACCCGTTCTACCCGGATCACTTCCTGAAGGGCGTCTACGTCACGCTTTTCCTGCTGACGGTGATGAGCTCGCTGGCCGTCCTTCTGCCGCCCGCTCTGGGACAACCGGCCAACCCGGCGCAGACTCCGCTCCACATCAAGCCGGAGTGGTACTTCTACGCCGTGTACGGGCTCCTGAAGTGGGTGCCAATCAAGGTCGGCGTCACCCTCATCATGGCAGGGTTGATCGTGATGGTGTTCTGGCCTTTCATCGACGACTGGTTCCGCGCGAAATGGCCCAAGGCGCCCATTGGCTACGCAATCGGCGGTGCCGTAGCCACCCTTACTCTGGTCCTGACCGTGGTCGAACTGTTGGCTAAATAAACTGGGAGGGAAACTCCATGGCAAAAGGGAACGCCTCGAACTACCTGGTTGGCATTTTCGCCACCCTCTTCCTTGTGGTTCTTGTGATCGTGGCCGGGGTAGAAACCAAGAAGAAGGCCGAGGGCAAGCCCGAAATCGAGCTCACAGGGAAGAGCAAGGAATGCGTGGCCTGCCACGAGGAAAAGGGCGTGGCCGTGAAGCAAATCGAACAGTGGGAAATGAGCAAACACGCCGAGTACGGCATCGGCTGCATCGAGTGCCACGAGGCCAAGAAAGGCGATTTCGACGCCTTCACCTGCCCGGGCAGCGACATCCTGGTGGGCCGCTACCCCACGCCGCACGACTGCGCTCAGTGCCACGAGCAGCAGGTCAAGGAGTTCGAGAACAGCAAGCACGCACACCAGTTCTGGCTGCTGCACAACGACGACCGCGCCGTGCTGGAATTTCCGGTGGCGGTGAAGCACGGTTGCGAGCAGTGCCACCGCATCGGCCAGATGTGGCCCGACGGCAGCGTGGGCGACTGCTCAGCCTGCCACGCCCGGCACTCGTTCAAGAAAGCCGTTGCCCGCAACCCGTGGACGTGCGGCGAGTGCCACGTGGGCCCGGATCATCCTCACATCGAAATCTACCTGGAATCGAAGCACGGCAACATCTTCCTGGCCAAGGGCAAGAACTGGGATCTGAATTACTCCACTTCGAACCACGAGAAGATCCCGCTTGAGACCCCTGTGTGCACCACCTGCCACATGGACGGCACCCCCACGCAGCCGATGACGCACAACGTAAGCGCCCGTCTGGCCTGGGAATCGCAGGCGCCGTGGAGCTACCGCACCGTGTGGGACGAGGAGCACCTGGGCACCTGGCAAAAGAAACGCGAACGCATGAAAGACGTGTGCAGCAACTGCCACGCGCCTGACTTCATCGACGAGTACTTCCTGGAGGCCGATCTGGCCAACCTGCAGTACAACGAAATTCGGCGGGAGTTCGTGCGCTGGAACAAGAAGCTGTACGCCGAGGGCCTCATGAGCCCGTGGAAGACGGGCGACAAGCTGTGGACCAGCCCCGTTCTCGACGGCTACGACGAGGTGCCGGAGGTCAAGAAGTACTACGCGTGGCACCACGAAGGCCGCCGCTTCCGCCACGGTGCTGAAATGATGGGCGCCGACTACACCCAGTGGCACGGCATCTGGGAAATCCAGCACGACCTGATTGAAATGATCAACTGGGCTGCCGAACACGGCGACAAGGAAGCCAAAGCATGGCAGCGCTCCACCAGTCCCACCAAGGTCATCCCCTACAAGCTGTACGACGTGCCCGGGAATGTCTGGGGCATCAACACCGAGATCAGCAAGCCGCCGTTCGTCTACCAGACCTTCCCCGACTACTGGGACCGCGTGAAGGCCAACGTGGAAGCGGCCTACAAGCACGGCCTCCTGTCCGAGGACCAGTGGCAGCTCTGGCTCAAGCGCTACGAGAAGAAAGAGTACTACATGGGCACGCAGTTCCCGGAGCACCCGAAGTGGAAGCTCTACAAAGAGCGTGACGAGAACGATCTGGCCAACATGAGGAAGCAGGTAATCGATTTCAAGCTTCCGAGCCCGTCGTTCTGGGAAACGATGAAATAGACGCTGGCGTTGGCTCCGCCTCTGCGTTATCCTGCCACAAGGCAGGCGCCCCGTGCGCCTGCCTTCTTTTTTGTGGATTGAAGTGGATGGTCGGCGTTCGGCGTTTCGAAGCTCGCGAGCTGCCGCGCTACGCGGCAGTTTCGCCCTCTTCGATCCCGAAGCGTTTGAGGTAAAAATGCAGGGTAGTTCGCGGAATCCCCAGCAGCTCGGCGGCGCGTTTCTTGTTGTAGCCGGCCTTCTCCAGCGCTACCTGGATGGCCCGCTTCTGCACCTCCTGCAACACGTTCAGCCCGGTGCCCAGCAGCTCCGTTCCGGGCGACAGCTCATCCCGGTGGGGAACCGTCGCGTTGATGCCCCCGATGGTCAGATCCTCTCGCCGGATCACGCTGTCGGTTTTCAGGATCATCGCGCGTTCGATCAGGTTGCGCAGCTCCCTCACGTTGCCGGGCCAGTCGTAACTGAGCAGGAACGCCTGCGCTTCCGCGTCGATTTCGCGCACCTGCTTCCGGAGCGAGCCGTTGAACTGGCCGATGAAATGCCACGCCAGCGGCAGGATGTCGTCTCGCCGCTCCCGCAGCGCGGGCACGTGCAGGCGGGCCACGTTGATTCGGTAGTACAGATCGAGCCGGAACCGCTTCTGGGCCACGAGCTCGTCCAGGTTGGTGTTGGTCGCCGCGATGAAACGCACGTCCACACGGGTCGGCTCCGTGGCTCCAACCCGGTAGAACTCGCCCCGTTCCAGCACCTGCAGCAGCTTGGCCTGGAGGTCCAGCGGCAACTCGCTGATTTCATCCAGCAACAGGGTGCCGTGGTTCGCCCGCTCGATCAGCCCCTTCTTGCCGCTGGCTCGGGCACCCGTGAACGCGCCTTTCTCGTAACCGAAGAGCTCGCTCTCGATCAGCTCCTTGGGAATAGCCCCGCAGTTGATGGCGATGAACGGCGACGCGTGTCGCTCGCTGCGGTAGTGAATCCACTCCGCCAGGAGACTCTTGCCGGTACCGGTTTCGCCCTCCAGCAGCAGCGTCGTGCAGGATCTGGCGTAGCGTTCCGCCACCGTCAGCAAATGCCGCATGCTGCGGCTCTCTGCCACCAGCTTTCCCACCGCGTGCCGCGCCCACTGCTCTTCGCGCAGGCTCTCCAGCTCCTTCCGCATCCGTGCGGTTTCCAGCGTTTTCACCACCACGTGCCGAACGATGTCCGGCTCGCAGCCCTTCTCCAGGAAATCGTCTGCGCCCAGCTTCATCGCCTGCACCGCGACAGACACGTTGCCGTGCGCCGTGAGCATGATCACCGGCACGTCCGGCGCCTCCCCGCGGATTTTGCGGAGGAGGCTCAGGCCGTCCAGATCCGGCAGCTTGTAGTCCAGCACGATCAGGTCGGGCACGCTCTTCCGCACCTGCTCCAGCGCCTCCGCAGCCGTGGCGGCCGTGCGAATCCCACACGTGTCGCTCTGCAGAAGTCTGCGCAGCGAATTTCGCACGATCTTCTCGTCGTCCACAATCAACAGGTCAAATTTCATTCTGCCGGCACCTCGTCTTCAGTCCAGAGCGGGATCTCCACGACGAAAGTCGTGCCGCGGCCGGGTCGGCTCTTCACCGTCACCCTGCCCCCGTGTTGCTCCACAATCCGTTTTACAATCGTGAGACCAAGGCCCGTGCCGTTGGGCGAACGGGTGAAAAAGGGATCGAAAATGCGGGAAAGATCCTCGCGCGGAATGCCCACGCCGTCGTCGGCAACCTGGATTTCCACACGTCCGCGGCTGGTCCTGGCGCGACACCGGACCGACACATGCCCGCTGCCGTTCCGCAAAGCCTGGAGCGCGTTGGTCAGCAGGTTGATGATCACCTGCTCGATTCCGTGCGGGTCAAAACGGAATCGCGGCAGGTTTTCCGGCACGTCCAGGTCCAGGGTTGCGTGCGCACGATCGAATTCCTTGCGCACCAGGTCCACGCATTTCCGCAGCACTGGCGTGAGTTCGTTCACCTCGAACGACGTTTCGTGCGGCCGTGAAAAATCCAGCACGTCGTTCACAAGCTGGTTCATCCGCTCGACGCTGTCCAGCATCTCGGCGTAAATTTCCTGCACTTCCGGGTCATCCGGGAAACGCCGCGCCAGGTACTCCAGGTTGTTCCGAATTCCGAAGAGCGGGTTGCGAATCTCGTGGGCGATCCCGGACGAAAGCTGCCCGAGGGCGTGCATTTTTTCGTTTTCCACAAGCTGCGCCTCGATGCGCTTGCGCTCGCTGATGTCCCGCAGGTAGAGTAGCCGGTTTCTGGACTGGCCGTCTTCGTCGGGAACCGGTTCCCGGCTCACGTACACCTCCACCGGCAGAGAGGAACCGTCCTTCCGCCGCACGGACGATTCGTAGCGCTCGCTCTCGTGGCCGTTCCCGCTGCTGATTCCGTAGTCGCGTTTCACCCCGGGATCCAGGAGGAAAGACAGCGGCTTACCGCGAATCTCTTCCACGCGGAAACCGGTCAGGCGCGTGATGTTTTCGTTGGCATCCAGAATTACGTCGCTGCTGCCCACAACCAGGATCGACTCCGGCGAGCGCTGCAACAACATGCGGTACTTGCGCTCGGAACGCTCCAGGTTGCGCGTGTACTCGCGAATGCGGTCCTGCATCTGCTGGAACGAACGGGCCAGGTCGCCGATCTCGTCGTCAGCGTCCACGGGGAGCTCCGTTTCGTAGTCACCACGTTCCAGCTGCTTGGCCGCCAGCTCCACCCGCTTCAGCCGGGCGAGAACCATGCGGCGTAACACAACGAAGAGAATGAGGCTGGTCACCAGGACCGCCGCGATGGCGCCACCGATCATGAGGGTCGTGTTCCGGCGCATGTCCTGCAGAACCTCGTCCATGGGCACAAGCACGCTGATGCCGCCGCGAATCCCGCCAGCGATGAGATCCGACTCCGTGTGGCAGACCTGGCACGACCGCGTGGCCATGAGCGCGCCGAAGTACCGCAGGTAGCGCCGGCCGTCCACAACCTCGGTTTCGTACGCTTCCAGCATCGGGGGCGTTTTCCCGGACGAAATCAGCTCGGCGAAATGCTCCAGAGCGCGTCGCTCGAACGGGGTCGGTGCGTTCCGCGGGTTCACCGGATGAAGACTGGTAATGTGGAAACGAAAGCCCGCCCCCATGCTCGCACTGAGCTCCGAAAGCTCTCTCGTGACCTGAGCCGGCGTCTTCAAAATCAGGCATTTGCCGTCGCCCGTGTACACCTCGTGGCCGCGCAGGTAAGTGGTCGAGTCGATGGCCTCGTCTTTGGGCACGTACACACCCGTGTGCAGCGCGATCCACGAACGCGTGACCACGATTTCGTTGTAGAACGCACGAGCCGTGTCCAGCAGGCTACGCCGCACCTGCCGGTGGTACCGGATGTTGAGCGTGGTGAAGACCACCGCCATCATGAGGGCCACGATGCCCGTCACCACAAGAACAAGCTTCGCCGAAAGTCGCATGCTTCGGACCTCGCCAAAGGGGAAAAAGGTCTGCTCACCGTGACGTTTGCCCCGTTCTGCAAGCGTCTAAATGTGTCAAAAATCAAGATCCTACGCAAGCCAAAAATCGGGGCGCCACCGTTTCGCGGACGAACGAATTCGCCCGCTACACCAGACGGAAGTCACTCAACTGGACTCACCCAGCGCAGGCGTCGCATGTGGACAGCGGCAGGAAAACACGGCGTGGCGCTCAGGGAAAGGCACCGAGTTCGTCGGTGCTGCTGCGTCAAGGCGTCCACGGCTTTCTCCACCGGCCGCAGACTATTCTACAGCTCCGTGTAGAATAGTGCGCGATTCCGTGAGCACCCGTAAACCGTTCAACCACGCAACTCCTTCAAAAACAGATTGCTGCACCTGAGCGCGAGACTGGCACGTGTTTTGAGAGGAAAGACGGCGAGGGCAAACAACGCGCCGACCAGTTTCCACCGGTTTTGAGGATCTACGAGAAGTCACAGCAACACCAAACACGAAGGACCTGACCATGACGAAAAAGCAGAAAGCCAGTGCACCTCACCTCCACGGGCCGCACGACCACGGCCCAGACCAGCACGGTGAATCCGGGTCTCACGCGCACCATGCTCACGCAACTCACACCGGGGGTGAACACGTTCACGCACACCAGCACCACGCAGAGCACGGCGCGCACACAGGGTCGGAACATTCAGCTCACCAGGGCCACGCCGGACACGATCATCACGATCACCACGCCCACATGGTAGCCGACTTCCGAAAGCGTTTCTGGATTTCCCTGGCACTTACCCTGCCAATCCTGCTTCTTTCCCCGCTCGTCCAGAAGTTGCTGGGGCTCGGCACCGCGCTCCGTTTCAGCGGCGACATCTACGTCGCGTTCGTTCTCTCGTCGGCCGTCTTCTTCTACGGCGGCTAC
>JAADFT010000062.1 GCA_013152765.1 Calditrichota bacterium
CGGCCGAGCAGCGACGCCGTCCTTTTCACATTCGACGACGGCTACGCGGACAACTGGTACCACGCGGCGCCGATTTTGAACGAAGCCGGCATCAAAGCGGCGTTCTTCATCACGACCGGCTTTGTGGCGGGAACACACCCGCTGTGGTGGGACGTGCTCCTTGCGTCCGTGCAGCAGGCAGCCCTCGAGAAAGTGGCAGAACTCCCGAAAATCGAAGAGGAGGCGACGTTCGCCACACTTGCTGAAGAGATCGCGTCGCTGCCCACAGAGCGCAGACTGGCGGAGGCCAACAGGCTCGTTTCCGTTCTCAAGAACACGGCTTCCACAAAGCGCCTGACGCTGGTGCGCAAGTTCGCCGAAGCCTGGAACGGCGAAGAACCGTTGAAGAAGCTTGCTCTGCCGAAGGCGCTCACGTGGCAGCAGATTCAGTCGCTTCACCGTCAAGGCCACGGGATTGGAGCTCACACGGTAAGCCACGCTGACCTGGGCATGCTTGGTCCCGAGCAGATTCGGGAAGAGATCGTGCAGAGCGTTCTGGCGCTCGAGCGCGTCACCAGGGCAAGAGTGCGGATGTTTGCGTACCCCTCCGGGATGCCGAACCCGCACACCAAGCGCAAAGAGCTGAATCAGATTCTCAGCGAGGTTGGCATTGAACTGGCGTTTTGCACGAGCGAGGGCTGGAACGAACCCGGCACCGATCCGCTGCTGATCAGCAGGGTGAACATGACGGACATGACGCTCACGGACTCGCAGGGGCGCTTCTCGGAGGACTGCTTTTACGCGGTGGTTGGAGGTTTCTTCAGACGCGGTGGAGCTCTGCGCAGAAAAATCCGGCGTGTGGTGCGGGGCAGGTCATGAGCGTGATTCGGGTTGACACGGAGCGCGGTTTCCAGGCCCTGGCCAAAGACTGGAACAGGGTGCTGGAAAGGAGCTACAGTCCTGAGATCTTTCGCACCTGGGAGTGGCAGTACGCCTGGTGGCAGACATTCGGGCAGGAGCTGGACCTGAGGATTTTCGCAGTTCAGGAAGGCGCGGAAATCGTGGCTGTTGCTCCCCTGTACGTCCGGCGTGTGTCGCTGGCCGGACTGCGCACCGTGAACGTCGTGCGTTTGATCGCTGACGACGTCATCGGCTCGGATTTTCTGGACTGGTTGGTGCCCCAGGAAGCGGAGTTGGCGCTGGTCGGCGAACTGGTGGACTCGATTTTGGCGGATTTCGACGGTAACGTGGTCTTCGACTTTCGCGACGTTGCTGCCGACTCCGTGGTGGCGCGGCGCGTGCTGCCTGCGCTGGCGGAACGGGGCCTGGTGTCGCGTCAGATGTTCCGGTACCTCTGTCCCTACCTGGAACTGCCGGGAACGTTCGAGCAGTTCATGCGCAATTTGGGCTCCAGCACGCGCGAGAGCCTGCGTCGGAAGGCGCGAAAGCTGGAACGCGAACACGACGTGCAGCTCGTGCTGGGTGGCGATCAGGTTGCGGCTGAAGACGCGCTCCGCGCTCTCTGGGACCTGCACGAACGGCGCTGGCAGGGCAGGGGCGAAGACAGTTGCCAGCGACCCGGATTCAAGGATTTTCACGACCGTCTGCTCACGTTGCTCCGCCGCAATGTTTTGCTTTACCTGCTGCGGGTCGACGGGCGCTTCGTTGCGGGTCAGTACAACTTCCGTTTTCTCGACCGAATTTACCAGTACCAGTCTGGCTTTGACCCGGACACGGCGGAGCTTTCGCCTGGTACGGTGTTGATGTTGAAGGTCCTGGAAGACGCTGTGGCACGGGGGGCGAGCCGTTTTGAACTGCTTCGTGGCGACGAGAGCTACAAGGGGCGATTCACGCGCACAAACAGGGCGACGTTTAAAATCGTGGCGGCAAGAAGTCGGGCGCTCCTTGGCGCCTACACCTTGCCCGACACACTTCGCCGCACAAAGCGGGGTGCGTTGAAGGTTGTGGGTTCAATTGTGGGGACTTTGGCATGACAACAGCGGTGGCTCGGTCGCTGACCCTGGGGTGGTCAGCGGCGGAAAACGCAGAGGCAGTGCAGGCGGCGCGCACCTGGCGCGTCCTGGGCGAAGAGGCCTTCTTCCACGAAGCGCCTCTCTGGTGGGACGAACTCCTGCGTCGGGCAGAGGTCCGTGGACCGTTCATGCAGTTCGACTGGCTCAAGTTGTGGTGGACCGTCTTCGGGCACGACCGCAAATGGTGCGTTCTCGTGGACGGCTCCACGCCTCAGCCGCGCTGGGCGCTGCCGCTTCACCTGGGTGTGGAACGCATGGCGGGCGTTCCCGTCACCACGTTTCGTCTGCCGACCAACGTGCATTCGGGACCGGCGGATGTGATCCTGTCGGAACCGGATCTGGCGAACGAGGCGGGGCGTGCGGTTCTCAACGCGTTGAACGTTTTCTCCGGTTGGGACCTGGCTGTGCTGGAGTACCTGCCGGAAACTTCCCCGGTGCTGAAGTGGGTCGATGGCCTGCCGGTGTTTGTGCGCAAGACCCTGCGCAGTCCGTACGTTGAGCTCCAGGGGGATTTCGACGCACTGCTCCGGACTCGCTCGCGGCACTTCCGTCAGTTACTGCGGCGCAAGATGCGGAAAGCGCTGAACACGCCCGGCTTCGAAATCCACCGCGCCACGGAGCCAGCCCACGGACTAGCGTTCTGGAACGCCCTGGAAAAGGTGGAGGCATCGAGCTGGAAAGCGAAGGCTGGCACGGCCATTTTGCTGTCGGATCAGCAGCGGGAGTTTTACCGTGGTCTGGTGGACTTAGCGCTCGAACGAGGTTGGTCCTACCTCACCTGGGCCACCTACGAGGGTGCACCGGTGGCCTACGAACTTGCCGTGCGGTTTGGGGACACAGTGCACAGCATGAAAATCGCGTACGACCAGGAGTACGCCTGGCTTTCGCCCGGGGTTGTCCTGAAAGCCTGGGTGATGCAGAAGGCTTGCGAAGAGGGCGCGCGCGAACAGGACCTGATGGGCCACAGCGAGCCCTGGAAGCTGAGTTACACCGACAAGGCGCGCCAGCACGTGACGCTTTACGTTTTCAATCCTCGTAGCTGGCGTGCGAGAATGCTGTACCGACTTCTTTTTGCGCCGCGCACCTGGGCGAGGCGAAGTGGTGCGTTGAACAAGTTTCTCGACTGGCGACCTGTCCGGCAGGGCCTCCGGAAGGCGAGGCTCGTTTGAGGACAGCCGAACCCGATCTCGCGTCGAGAGAGGCGAAAAGTCGCCGGACCGGAAGGCCAAGATACAGTTCTCAAATGCCGCCCGGGACGGGCTGAACACAAGGCAGGAGATTCACGATGAAGGTTGCGATGATCAGCTGCTGGTACCGGCACCAGATTTACAGCGACTACGCCGAGGATTTGCGCGCAGCTCTGAACGAGCGTCTGGAGGATGAGGTAACGGTTGTCACCGGAGACTGCCGCTGCGCTGTTCGCGAGGGCGATCGATTCACGAATGCCGTTGACCAGTCTGCGCGCTTTCTGACGTACCCGTACGAGCCCAATCCGCCAAACCGGGTCAAAATGGCGAGCAAGTTGCGCCACGACTGGAAGATCGGCCGCGCCTACCTGGACCTGGCCGCGGATGCAGACGTCGTTCATTTTCAGGAAGTTACCAACGCCTTTGGCACCGTCCCTGCTCTCGGCTTTTTGACGGCTCCGAGCGACAAACTCAGGGTGGTGACCGTACACGAGCTGGAGCGCTTTCGCAAGCGGTTCAAGAGCCTCTACCGGCTCTACAACCGCGCCGACGCTGTTCTGGTGCACGGACGCGGCTTGAAGGACGCGCTCGTGGACCTCGGGGTAGACGAACGCAGGATTCACATCGTTCCGTGGGGGGCGAGAGTGGCCAGCTTTGTGACCGACCACAGGGAGGGCATTCTGTACTACGGCGGCCACCACCTGTGGTCGGGCAAAGGGTTTGAGGATTTTCTGCTCGCTCTCCAGATTGTTTACCGGAGCGGAACGGAGGTTCCAGCCACGGTGCTTGGCTTTTTCGAGCCTGAGGACCTGGTTGCCGCTCAGCGTCGCGCTGAGGACATGGGCGTCGGCAACCTGATCCGCTGGGTGGACCACCCCTCGCGGGACCAGTACGAGCGTCTGTACGCCGAGGCGTTGCTCACCGTGATCCCTTACACGGGTGGTAGCGCCGTGTTCCCGGCGGCCCAGGCCATGGCTCACGGCACACCCGTGGTGGCCACACGCTCGGTGGAACTGCCCGAGTACTTGGGCACGGCGGCTCTCTACGTGGACGACAACGCGCCGGTCCAGATTGCGATGGCCATTTCGCAGTACCTGGACAACGAAGAGCTGCGCGAGCGCCATTCCGAGATGCTGCTGGAACGAGCCCGGGCCGTCGTGGACTGGAGTGCGGTGGCTGAACGAACCCTGCGAATCTACAGGGGCGAGGAGGCTTACATTGACCCGGACCCCTGGGCAGCAGTGGAGAAACCCGTTGGGAGCGTGAGCGTCTCATGAGCCTTCGCGGCGAAAACATCGTCTGCTTTGCGGGCGAGGACTGGTGGTACCACAACCCGCACAGCAAGAACCACCTGATGCGCGTCTTTGCCCGACAGGGAAACAGAGTCCTGTTCCTCAATTCGATTGGATTTCGTTTCCCCTCGGTGGGCGACCGTTCCTTCGCGTACCGGGTGGGCAACAAACTGCGAAGCCTGCTGCGGCCTCCTCGTTGGGTTGAGCCGAATCTGCTTGTGGCCAGCCCATTCTTGCTGCCTGCTTACGCCAAACCAGCTCTGTTTGCCCTGGGCTGGCGTCTGCTGTTGCTCCAGATCAAAGCTCTGTTCTGGCGCTACGGCATTTCTGAGCCGATCCTGTGGATTGGAATGCCCACCGCGGAGCCGCTGGTTGGGCGCCTGGGCGAGAAGTTTGTGCTTTACCACTACTCCGACAAGTTCACCGCTTACGACGGTGTCCCTGAAAACGTGGTCGGCCTGCACGAAAAGCTGATTCGGGAAGCCGACCTGGTCGTTTTCGCGGGGCAGCAGCTGTACAGGTCCGAGAGGCACAAGAACCCGCACAGCGTCTTGCTTCAGCACGGTGTGGACCTGGAGCATTTTGGCCGAGCCCGCGAGGCCGGACCGTTGCCGGAAGATCTGGCAGTTGTTCGTCGGCCTGTCGCAGGTTTCTGGGGCGAACTCAACTACTCAGTCGACCAGAAGCTTCTCGAAAAGACAGCGCGAGCTCTGCCGGAAGTTTCGTTCGTCCTCCTTGGGCAGGTGAAGACGGACGTCTCGCGCCTTGAGGCGCTGCCGAACGTCCACTTTCTTGGTCAGAAACGCTACGAGGAACTCCCGGACTACGCCCGCGGCTTTGACGTTTGCCTGATTCCGCTGACCGTCGACCACGAGTACGACCGGCATCGGAGCCCGATCAAACTGAGGGAGTACCTGGCGACGGGGCGTCCTGTCGTCAGCGTGCGTTACCCGGAGGTGGAGCCGTTCGAACCGCACGTGATTTTGGCTACCAGCCCTGAGGAGTTCGTGCGGGGCATCAGGAGGGCGCTTACACCGGAGATTGCGGCGCAGTGGCGACAACGCGTGAATCTCGTGCGCAACGACAGCTGGGAAGTGAGGGCTGAGGAAATCGGTTCTGTGATTGCGCGGCACCTGGCGGAGAAAGCGCCAAGAAGAGCGAAGTCTCGCGTTTCAACGCTGGCGAGCCCGGTGGAGGGAGCTGCGTGAGCCACGTCTGCCACAAGACTCCCCAGGCATCTTCGTGGACTTGTGCTTTCCCGACGGGACCACTGTCGGCAGCTCTTGACCTGCGCAGTGGGACGCCGCGCGCTCGATTTGGGCTCAGCTTCGAGAAAAGGGTGATGTAGACCGATGCCGAACCTGAAATGGACACTCAGCCGCCTGCGGCAGATGGGAGTGGCAGAGGTAGGCCACCGGGTGGTGGACGCTGCCCGCACGGTGTGGGAGAGTCTGGCCGCAGCCTCGAGCTGGCCCGAGTGCCCGGAGGAGTGTCTGCGTCTGCTGGGCGTGCAACGAGCTGAGGAGGCCGTTGAGGCTTTTCGGAAGCGGCTTGGCAACTTGCTACAACTGAGCCCGGCTACGCGCGCCGCTGAAATCGCCGCTGTTCGGGACCGACCGGAGGCGCAGAGGATCATCCGGCAGGCTGAAGACATTCTGTGCCACCGGGTGACGCTCTTCGGCAGGACCTTTGAGTTCGGTGAAGAAATCGACTGGCACGCCGACCTGGTGCACGGGCGGAGCATCCCTCTGCGCTTCTACAGCCAGCTCGACTACCGCGACCCGGCCCTGGTCGGCGAGGTGAAGCTGACGTGGGAGCTGAATCGCCACCAGCACCTGCTGAGACTGGCCCAGGCTTACCTGCTCACGCAGGACTCGCGCTACGCGCACGAGATTTTCGCGCAGATCGAGAGCTGGGCGGAAGCAAATCCGCCACTGCGCGGTGTGAACTGGACGCGCGCCCTCGAAATCGGCCTGCGGCTGCTGGCCTGGTCGTGGAGCCTGGCTGCTGTGAGCGACGTCGAGGGTGTGCCTGCAGAGCGCTGGGCGCGCGTTCTCACGGTCGCCTTTGTGCAGTGGGATTTCCTGAGGCGGCACCTGTCGTACGGCAGTTCCGCGAACAACCACCTGCTTGGCGAGCTGCTTGGCACCGCGTGGGCCGGGGCTTTCCTTGTGCCGGAGCACGCAGCAGGCGAAACGGTGCAGGATGCGCTCGACCGGCTCTTTTTGGAAATCAGTCGGCAGGTTTACCCGGACGGGGTTTCACGGGAGCTGAGCGTGTACTACCACGCCTACGTGCTGCTTTACGGACTGCTCGGGCTGGTGCTCGCGGAAGCGCTGGGACGCGAAGTTCCGGAGCCTGTGCGCCAGAGACTGCGGGACATGGGCCGTTTCCTGGCTGCAGTTCACCTGGGAGACGCGGTTTTCCCTTCGCTCGGCGACGACGACGGCGGGCACGTTCTGCCCCTGGCTGCGGAACCCAATCTGCCTGGGGACGCACTTGGTCTCTGGTCGGTTCTGTTCGGCGAGCCGCTGGTCGAAGATCTTCGCCCGGCTCTGGGACTGGGCTGGTGGCTTCTGGGTTCGGAAGGAATTCAGCCTGCTTCTGGGACGCGCGCGCCGGAGGGGTCCGGACAGCAGGGAAAAGGCGCAGCGGACGGTGAAAGCTCTCTTGGCAGCGGTCAGGGCTCGCAACTGTTCATTTTTCGTGATGCGGGCTACGTTGTGCACAGGGTTGAGACCGAAGCTGGACCGCACCTTGTCCTGTTCGACGCGGGTCCGCTGGGCGACGACAAACTCGCGGCGCACGGCCACGCCGACGCTTTGAGCGTGTTTTGGGCTGTGGAGGGAGAGGAAATTCTCGTGGATCCGGGAACGTTCGTCTACGACGGCGACCCGATCTGGCGTGACGCGTTCCGCGGTACGCCGGCTCACAACACGGTGACCGTGGACGGCGAGTGGCAGAGTCGCCCCGGAGGCACATTTCTCTGGCTGCACCGGGCGGAGGCGCGACTCCTGGAGGCAGTGGAGAGAGAAGACGCCGCCTGGATGGTAGGGGAGCACGACGGGTACGGCCGGATCGGGGTCAGGCACCGGCGCGGTGTACTCAGCATCGGCGGCGAGAAACTTGTTGTGACGGACTGGCTTGACGGCCGAGGCCGCCACAAGCTCGAGCAGCGGTTTCATTTTCCGGACGGCGTCCTCAGCTGGGATGCAGGCCGACGCGTGGTCCAGATTGATCTGGTGGAACACCGCGTTGTGATCGTGCCGCTGGGTTGGCCTTTTGAACTGGAGGCTCACAGAATGGCTGGCCCGGACGAGGGTGGCTGGCTGTCGCGGCGCTTCGGAGAAAAGGAACCCGCGGTAACGCTTGTCTTCAGGTACGACGGCGAGCTCCCTGCGGAGCTGGCGACGCT
>JAADFT010000063.1 GCA_013152765.1 Calditrichota bacterium
ACCTCGGGCGGAGCCACGGTGTGGCAGGGCGCACAGAAAGCGCTTTTGCTGCGGTAGGCGTGGCGTGTGGATTTGCCGGGAGCAGCAGAAGAAACGTCTGGGTAGCACCAGAATGCGACAAAATTGCTGGTACACTTTCAGTTCTGCTACGTCGGACAGTTAATGATTTTTCCGAGGTTGAGCCCGCTTCATTCAGTGGGCGCGTCCTCAAAATAGCCCGGGGATCAAATCCCCGGGCGTCCTGTTCAGGCAAAAACAGCGTAGCGGGCTTGGTAGAGGAGGGAGAGAGTCATGAGAACCGCAGTGTGGTTGAGCCTGTCGGTTGTTTTGCTTTCGGTGCCGCTTCGGGGGCAGACAACGCGTGGACTGGTCGACTCTGTGGGCTACGCGACGCGCCCGGAGCAAATGGAAGCTCTTCTGCCACTGGTTCAGGCCCTCGAGGCCGAAGAGCTGGCCCGCGACGACAGCGCCGTTTGGGCTGTGCACGGAGAGAACTGGGTGACGGGCATTTCGCCGCACGACGACTACGTCTACGCGGGACGCGTGTACTGGCACCTGTTCCGCAAGTACCACGCGAAGACAGCCATCCTGATCGGGGTGGCCCACAAAGCCTGGCGCTGGAACGAGGCCGACCGTCTCATTTTCGACGCCTTCCGTTACTGGCGCGGCCCGTGGGGTAAGGTGCCGGTCTCGGCGCTGCGCGAGGAATTGCTCGGGAGTTTGCCGAAAGAGCACGTCGTGGTGTCGAACGCTTACGAGTCGGAGGAGCACTCCCTCGAGGGGCTCATCCCCTGGCTCCAGATGCAGCGTCGGGACGTGGAAATCGTGCCGATTCTGGTGCCGTACATGCACTGGGGCAGGATGGACACCCTTGCCACTGAGCTCGCCCGCGCGCTGGCCAAAGCGGTCAAAGCGCGGCAGTGGGTCTGGGGAAAGGACTTTGTGATCTTGATTTCCTCCGACGCCGTCCACTACGGCGACGAGGGCTGGGGTGGCAAGAACTACGCGCCGTTCGGCGCGGACAGCCTGGGCCACGCAAAGGCGGTGCAGAGGGAGTACGACCTGATTCGCCGTTACCTGACCGGGCCGATTCAGGGCGAGAGGTTGCGGGACTTTCTGTACACGCTTGTGGACTCGACCAATTTGCGAAACTACAAGATCACCTGGTGTGGTCGTTTCTCCATTCCATTCGGTCTGGATTTGAGTCGACACCTGGCTTCGGAGCTCGGCCGACCCGTGCCGGAGGGCTACCTGCTGCGCTACGGCGACAGTTGGACCCTCGGACGCCTGCCGGTGTCCCTTGGTGGACTGGGTGTTACTGCGCCACGGTCGTTGCACCACTGGGTGGGCTACGCAGCCATTGTTTACTTCTGACGACGTTCCCTGCTGTCGACGCAACTTGCTGGTCGCCCTCTGGACAGGGCGAGCTTTTCCGGGTCCGCTTCGGCGGACCTTGGTGCGTCTGGCCGGAAAGCGCCCCGCCTGCTGGGAGCTGCGGGCGGAAGCCGCTGAGCTGTGCGAAAGCCAGGGACGAGAGGGCTGCTGACGCCGTCTGCGGGGGCTGCTACGTTCCGCCTTCTCCGGCTTACCAGCCTAACGCGAAAAAGTGCGGCACTTTAGCGGGACAAAAAGCGTTGCAGCTTAAGCGGCTGCTTTGTAGATTTCGGGCGCGGTCGTTGAGGACTGCTGGTTACAACTCTGGTGCACAGGCGCCAGGCGCGCATGTCAAAGTGGATTCTGGGTCATTCGCTCTGGTTGACGTCGGAGGAAGTCATTCTGAGACCTTTTCTGCTTCTGCTTTTGATCTTTGTGGTCGCCCTGTGGGGCTGTGAGGACAACAACTCCCCAACGAAACCGCAGGAACCCTCGCTTTCCGATGCGAGTGTGCCGGAGGTGGCAAGCCCCGGCCAAACCTACCTGATCACCGTCCGCGCTGAGGATCCCCAGGGCATTCACGACATCGCGACGGTCACTGTTCAGATCAAATTAGAGAGCCAGGTGCTTCGCACCGACACGCTTTTCGACGACGGCGCCTACTACCACCCCGAGGACGGCGACGTGGTGGCGGGCGACGGTTTGTTTTCCCAGCGCATCCGTTGGGACTGGGCGGCCCAGGAAGAAGCCACGTTCTCGCTCGTCTTTCAAGCAGTCGACCGCGGTGGTCACGCCAGCGAACCACTGGTTGCCAAGGTTCGGGCCAGGCAGAATGCAGCTCCTGCGATTGTGCGGGTGGAGGTCCCGCAGGTGCTGCCCAGCGGCTTTGAGGGGCTCTTGTTCTTCCGCGTACAGGTGCAGGATTCGCAGGGCGTTGCTGACGTCCAGAAGGTGCTGTTCGGACTGGTCAAGAACGGCAGGGAGCTGTTCGAGAAGCCGCTTTACAACGACGGTACCCACGGCGACCGGCAGGCTGGCGACGACTGGTTCGAACTCGGCGTGGACTCGTCTTTCGCGGCTGGAAAGTTGGGCGACTACGTGCTTCGGTTTCACGCCGAAGACAGGCTCGGTGCTGTGAGTGCCCCGGTTGAAAAGCCCCTGAAAATCGAGAACGGACCTCCCTGGATCGCAGTCGTCGATTGCCCGGACACGGTCGCAAAGCCAGAGAGTGGGGCTGTGGCTGTACGCGTTACGGCCACGGTTTTCGACCCGCAGTCCCTGGCCGACGTCAAGTTCGTGGGCTTTACCTCCCTGAAGCCGGACAGCACGTACGCGAACAACGGTCAGCCCATCCCGATGGCCGACAACGGCCTGCCTTTCGATCCTTCCCAGTTTCCGCAACCGTACTACGGCGACGAGCAGGCCGGCGACGGCGTGTTTACCTTCACGATGGTCGTTTACTCGGACGCCGACGCCAACAGCCAGGGCGTGACGCCTGTGCAGCCCGGCACCTACCGCTTCACGTTCCAGGCAGAGGACTGGGTCGGAAACCGTAGCGAACCCGTGGTCAAAACGCTGGTCATTCGACAATGAAATCGGTCAAACCAGGCTTTCTTGCTGTAGCGCTTCTGGTCTTTCTTGCAGTGCCGCCGGCGCTGGTGGCGCAGAGCCGCGTTGCATTGACACCGAAATTTGCCAGCGAATTCGGTGAGACACCTCCGCCGGACAAAGGGCTGGCGAGCAACAGCGTCACCGACATTCGCTTTCTGAACGGCACCGTGTGGGTTGCCACCGGAAACGGCCTGAGCCGCACCTCCGACAACGGCCTCACCTGGGAGTCGTTCGGCGAGAAACACGGTCTTGGCAAGGGCGGGGTTTCTGCGCTTGCCGTCACCGACTCGATCATCTGGGTTGCGACCGCCTTCGACACCGTAACCAAGGACGCCGGGAAATTACCCGCAGGCGGTGGCCTCAGCTACTCAACGGACGGCGGCGAGACCTGGGTCCACGTCCCTCAGCCGGGGGCCACACCTGTTCAGAACGTGACCTACGACATCGCTCTGCTGGGACACACCGTGTGGATCACGAGCTGGGGAGGCGGCCTGCGGAAAAGCGAGGACCGCGGTCAAACCTGGGAGGTCGTCACGCCGGACACGTTCCTGTTCGATCCCCTCGGCAACCTGAACCACCGGGCTTTCTCCGTGATCGCGGTGGACAGCACGCTCTGGGTTGGGACCGCAAAAGGCGTGAACCGTTCGGACGACGGTGGAAAAACGTGGGTGAATTTCAACCACCAGAACCAGCTTCACCCGATTTCCGGGAATTTCGTCGTGGCGTTGGCGCACCAGCGCTGGAACGGACACGACCGCATCTGGGCGGCCACGGTAGAAACGACTTCGGAGACCGGCGACACCACGGAGTTCCGCGGCGTAAGCTGGACCGACGACAACGGCGAAACCTGGCAGACGGCTCTGCGCGGTCAGTTCGCCCACAACTTTGCGTTCGACGACTCGGTGGTTTACGTTTGCACCGACAGCGGCCTCTACCGCTCGGTCGATTTGGGCAAAACCTGGTACCGCTACGGCGAGATTCAGGATGCCTCCAGCGGTGAACGCTTCTGGAGCACGGAGTTCTACGGTGCCGGCGTGGACGCGCAGCACCGGCTCTGGGCTGGAGGAGGCGACGGTCTTGTGATGACCGCGGACAACGGAAACACCTGGCACATTTTCAGGAGCTTCGTTCCCACGGGCCGCAACGGTGAGGTGAGAACGTACGCCTACCCGAATCCGTTTTCGCCCGCGCGCCACAACGTGCTGGGCGGCGAGGGACACGTTCGTTTCCAGTACAACACCACGCGACCTACGCGCGTGACTCTGCGGATCTACGACTTCGCCATGCAGCGAGTGGCAACGGTGGTCGAAGGAAAAGAGCGACCCGTGCCCGGTGACTACAGCGAAGTGTGGAACGGCCGGAACGAGGCTGGCCAGGTTGTGGCGAACGGGGTGTACTTCTACCGGCTGGATCTCGAAGGAGAAGGGTCGTACTGGGGTAAACTGATCATCCTGGACTGAAGAGGACCGAATGGGTCGTGAAAAGTGGCTGACGGTTTTGCTGGTGGCTGGTTTGCTCGTGCCCCGGGTGTCGCGGGCCCAGGGAGGTTACGCCGGAGCGTTCCTGCGCCTGGGCGTAAGCGCGGAAACGGTGGCTTTGGGTGAGGCGCTTACGGCGGCGACAAATCAGGGCTACAGCCTGTTTTTCAACCCGGCGGGTCTCACGCGGCTGGAGCGCCGGCAGCTCAGGGCTTCGTACGCGCTCTTGAGTCTGGACCGGAAACTGACCGCCCTGGGATTTTCTACCTCGGTTGGACCAGAACCCGGAGCAGAGCAGGATGGCGGGGAACGGGCAAAGCCCCGCGCCGGGATCGGCCTTGGCTGGGTGCACGCCGGTGTGGACAACATCGACGGCCGCGATTTCGACGGCCGTCCGACTGGCATGTTGAGCAACTCCGAGAACGCGTTCTACTTCGGTTTCGGAATGCAGCCCCACAGGCTGTTTTCGCTGGGACTGGCGGGCAAGATTCTCTACAACCGTTTCCCCGGCATGACTGAGACAAACGGGGCGCTCACCGCTCGCGGCTTCGGCGTCGACGTGGGTGTGCTGGTGGGGCCGTTTGGCGGGCTTACGTTGGGAGCCGTCGTGCGTGACATCAACTCGCGCTACACCTGGAACACCGAGCACGTGTGGGAGCACGGCACCACCACGGTGGACCGCTTTCCGCGCGTCTGGCGTGTCGGGGCGGCGTACCGTTTTCTGGAGGGTCGTGCTCTGATCCTGGGTCAGGCTGAGGACTCGGACGTCGGTGACCCCCGTCTGCAGGTTGGCGCCGAGTGGGAGGCCGTGCGCGGTGTGCTGTTCCGTGCCGGAATGCGTGGCACCGCGCCGTCATTTGGGCTGGGCTTCTCGCGGCCGCTGCTTGGCCGGCAGTTTACGCTGAATTACGCGGTGTTCTCCTCCAACTCCGAGGCGCCGCGGGTGGAGCACTGGCTGGGTTGGGCCGTGGAATTTTGAGAGCGGATTTCTTGGCAGGCTGGCAGTGAAGACTGCAAAAGCGTGAGAGTGTCTGCGCTGTGCAGAATCGTGCTGCTTGCCGAGAGGCTTTTGACTTAGGACAGACTCGTTTCTAACGGAAGGGTTGTGTTTTGAAAAAATCGGTCTGGACTTTCCTTGGTATTTTTCTTTGCTCCCCGGCTCTTGTTCTTGCCGGGGTTGGTGCTTCCTGGCTGAAAGTACCGGTTGCGCCGCGGTCGGCGGCTCTCGGCGAGGCGACGGTGGCCTGGCCTGGTGCGCGAGACGCGGCCTGGGTGAACCCCGCGGGACTTGCCCTGGCGCAGCCGCAGGGCATCAGCTTTGCGCACGGCCGCTGGATTGCTGACATTCGCTCCACGGCCTTTGAGGGGCGCAAGCGAACTGCTCGTGGCACGTGGCTGCTGTTCGGCAACATCGTGAACGTGCCGGGGCTGGAGCGGCGGGTTACGGCGAGCAGCGAGCCACTGGGCACCTTTTCGGTGCACCAGCTGCAGGCAGGCGCTGGTTTTGGGACTGTGTTTCGAGGCACTGTGGCCGTGGGTCTGAGTGCCAAGTGGGTCTACGAGAAGATTCACCTCGTTGATGGCGGGACCGTGGCGCTGGACCTCGGTCTGGCCACGGCGAAACCTGTGGCTGGCTTCAGGCTGGGTGTTTCGGTGCAGAACCTGGGACCAGGCTACAAATTGGGAAACGACACCGTGGACCTGCCTACCGTGCTCTCGGCCGGGTTGAACCGGAGCTTCGGTGTCTTCGGTCGGCAGGAAGCTGTGCGGACCTGGTTGGCCTGGCGGCAGATTCGCGGCGAGGGTGGCCACCTGGCTCTTGGGGCGGAACTTCACTTGCCGAGCGGGCTGGACCTGCGAGCTGGCTACCAGACCGGCTACGAGAGTCGCGGCCTTTCAGTCGGTGGAGGACTGCGTCTGGGACGTGCGACCCTGGACTACGCCCTTGTGCCGTTCCAGGAGGATTTGGGGCAGGCGCATTTGGTGAGTCTGGGTTACCGGCTGTAACAGCGCAGGAAGAGCCAGCTTGCTCTTGTCCCTTGAGGTACGACGCTGGGGGACTGACGCTTTTGAGGAGGAGTGCTGGTAGTTTTCGGGGTGCGAGAACTTGGGACCAAGCGAAGGAGGACTCGATGGCGAAGTACCGGATTGCCTGGTTGCCAGGCGACGGGATCGGCAAAGATGTGATGGACGCTGCGAAAATCGTTCTGGACGAAATCAACCTGGACGCGGAGTACATTCCGGGCGACATCGGCTGGGAGTTCTGGCGGAAAGAGGGCAATCCCCTGCCCGACCGCACGATCAAGCTTCTCAAAGAAACGGACTGCGCCCTGTTTGGCGCGATCACCTCGAAGCCGAAAGAGGAGGCCGAAGCTGAACTGGCTCCCGAGCTGAAGGGGAAGGGTTACGTTTACTCAAGCCCGATTGTGCGTTTGCGCCAGGAGTTCAATCTGCGCACCAACCTGCGCCCGTGCAAGGCGTTCCCCGGGAACCCGCTGAACTACAGGGACGACATCGACATCGTGGTTTTCCGTGAGAACACGGAGGACCTTTACAGCGGCGTGGAATTCCACCCGCTGCCCAAACCCGTGTTCGACGTCGTGAGCGAACACAATCCCAAGATGAAGCGTTTTGAAAATGTGCCGCTGGAGGACATCGCCGTCAGTCTGCGCGTTGTGACACGGAAGGCGTGCGAAAACATCGTACGCGACGCTTTCGAGTACGCCCGGCAGCACGGGTACAAGACGGTGACGGTCGTGGAAAAGCCGAATGTGTTGCGCGAGACCTCCGGTCTGATGGTGCGCGTGGCGCGCGAAGTGGCCAAGCAGTACCCCGACGTTGAGCTCTGGGAAGCCAACATCGACGCCATGTGCATGTGGTTGATCAAGAATCCCCAGAACTACGACGTGCTGGTCACGACGAACATGTTCGGCGACATCGTGTCGGACCTGGCGGCTCAGCTGGTTGGCGGGCTCGGTTTCGCTTCCGCGGCCAACATCGGCGACAACTACGCCGTGTTCGAGCCCACGCACGGCTCGGCGCCGAAATACGCGGGTCAGTACAAGGTGAACCCGATGGCCACGTTGCTGGCTGTCAGGCTGATGTTGGACTGGCTCGGTGAAAAGGACAAGGCCCAGCGCCTGGAGAACGCGATTGCCACGGTGATCCGCGAGGGTAAGGTGCGGACCTACGACATGGGTGGCAACGCCAGCACGCTGGACGTGGCGCGCGAGGTTGCGGCCAAGTACCGCGAACTTGGGTAGAAATGGTGCGCGGGCCCTGCGGACCCGCGCACTGCAGATTCCTTCCGGCGGCTGAGGCGGCGTTCGAAAGTCTAGGCTTGCCCCTCGACGGGAGTTGGTCTTCATTGTCGGCTTCGTGCATGGCAAACTTTTCGGTCCGAGAGAGGAAGCGCCCTTGGAATCACGTGAGTTGGGAA
>JAADFT010000064.1:0-7901 GCA_013152765.1 Calditrichota bacterium
CGCGGCCTGAAATCTGAGCCTGCAACGCCAGGATGCCACCCCCTTAGTAGCGCTGGATGGCCTCACCTAATGTACGCGCAAACCCGGCCAACGATCGTGAGTCCCGTCACTTTCTCGCGCTTGAGCTCGACCGCGCCCTGTGAAGCTCAAAAGGCAGCGACCGTCCGCCTCGCACACGGTCACCGAACCCGGTCAGCTCGAGCAGAATCTGAAACAGGCGTCCCCGCTCCTCCTGGGGACGGTCCCGCTTCTTCAACCGTTCGGCCAATGTTTTGGCTTCTCCCGAAACCCAGCGCTTCAGCTCGCGGTAATTCTCCACTGCCAGAGGCTCCACGACCACCGACACACTCACGTAGTACCGACCGGGTTTCAAACTGCTCACCGGGAAAAACACGAACTCCCGAACTCTCCTTTCGCAACGTCGGATGGCTTCTTCCAGGTCCATCAATGTACCAGCGCTTGTGTCCGGCTCGGAGAGCAGGTACTTTGCCTCAAGATGGTCGTACACCACGCGCACACGCCACCGGCGGGTGGACACAAGGGCGTCGGGAACAAGTTTTCTGTCCCTCCACAGGCGGAGCTCGTACTCGATCGCACTCGTTGCACCGCGGCGCAGCGCTTTCAGCACAGTGTTGTCGAAGAGGCCAGGAGCCTGGAAGGTAACAAAGAGGGAATCCCCCTGGACACTCACAGAGTCAACCAGAATTGGTCGGGTTCGCGCACTCGCTCCCGCGGCCCACAGGGCAAAGAACACCACCGAAAAGAACAGCCCGCCAAACGCACGCGTTCGACGGTTCCACCTCACCTGTTCTGGGCACTCGCTTCGATGGCAGCCCACTCTTCCCGCTCTCGTACGCGCTCGACGGTCAGTCCCTCTTGCCGAAGCAACTGGTTCAGCTCTGCGGCTTCTTCTCGCAAAATACCCGACAACACGACTCGTCCACCCGGCCTCAGGTGGTCGCGGTAGCGCCCCAGGAGCCCGCGGTGCACACCGGTCCGGATGTTGGCCAGCACAACGTCAAAGCGCTGGTCAGGGCTCAGCGCTTCGAGTTCGCCGGCGTAGAGCTGCACCCGCTCCTCCACCCGGTTTCGACGGAGGTTTTCCAGTGCGTTCTTCACCGCAGTGACGTCCACATCGAAGGCCAGTACCCGTCGAGCCCCGAGGTGCACAGCAGCAATTGCCAGGATCCCGCTGCCCGTCCCGACATCAAGCACGTCCGCCCCTTCGTGCACGAGCTCTTCTTCAGCCTCGAGAACCAGTTGCGTTGAGGGATGGGTTCCGGTACCAAAAGCCATCTTCGGTTCGATTTCGATGACCACGTCGCGGTCTACCCAATCAGACGGTATTTCCCCCCACGGAGGTTTCACAATTATTCGCTTCCCTAAAGCAATCGGTCGGAAGTACCGCCGCCAGCCGCTCATCCAGTCCTGCTCCGGTTCCCAGTCCAGTTCCCACGAAAGGCCCTCGACGGCTCCGATTTTCGACAGCACGGACGCTACAAGCAAGCGCACTTCGGTCTCCGAAATCTCGGGGGGAAAGTAGACCGCGGTCCGAGTTTCGCTTTCCCAGGCTCCCAGAGCGCCCACTTCGAGCAAAGCGCTTGCTGCAGCCTCGCGAAATTCTTCTGGACCGGTGAGTGTCACTTTGGGCCAACGTCGGGACATTGAAGGCTCCAGCTTCTTCCGGGCGCAACGGACTGCTCTGCGGCACGACCAGTGTCAGACCAAAACATCTGCACAGCCTGGCCTTTACCTCGCGGCAGGGGCACCCAAACGTGAGACTTGTTTTCGGAGAAACAACGAGCGGGTTCAGCTCAACGCTTTCACCCAGCAGCAAGAAAAAGAACACGCCTGGCCAGTCGGATGCAAAGGCTGAAACCAAAACTGCTGGACACGGCTCCGTACCGTAGAAGGGGGGCAGGGTCTCGCCCGGCAGCACAGCAAGAAGAACGTGAAAAAACGCTCACGGTTTCGGAGAAAAACGTCCCCAGGCTCTTTGGGTCACCCAGCACTGGCGCATCGCAGCAAACCGACGATGCTCAACCGCCCCTACCGACCGTTGTCAATCGCGCTTCGGTCCGCTTTCTTCAGTACTCGTAGATCACGTGCTCAAGCACCCGACCCACTTTTTGCAGGCTCTCGGGGCTGCACTTGTCCGGCGTGTCCTGGAGCGTGTGCCAGTAAGGGTAGTCAAAATCGATGATGTCGATGCAGGGCACACCAACTCTGAGCAGACGCACGTGGTCGTCCACAACGTAGTACCGCGCCCGCGGGATGAACTCCGGGTACCCCAGCTGCTGCGCGGTTTGCCAGACCAGGTCAACGTAGGCCTTGGCGTACGTCAGCGAGTACCCCTCCTGGTAGAGGTTCAGATCGGCGTCGCCAACCATGTCGAGAAGGATGCCAAACTCCGGCCGTTCGTCCTGAGCCAGGCGCTCAGCGTAGACCTTGGAGCCGATGGCGTAGCTGTCGTCGTTCCCTTCCACACCCTCGTCTTCGGCGTCGAAAAGAACAACGACAACGCCCTCGCGCGGCGGACGCGCGTGCATCACCCTGGCCAGCTCCAGCAGCACAGCCACACCCGACGCACCGTCGTTCGCGCCCAGAATCGGTTTCTTGCGATTCGCCGGATCCGGATCGTGGTCAGCCCAGGGACGTGTGTCCCAGTGAGCACAAAGAAGCAGCCGAGGACTCCCCCCAGGACCAAAGCGGGCAATTACATTCGTGGCCTTGGCGGTCACGCGTTCGGGCCCGTAGGTGAACGTGAAACTCTGCTGGCGCACGTCGTCTGTGTACGACCTCAACGTAGCAACCAGGTAGTCTAAACAGCGGTCATGGCCCGGGGAACCAGGGTACCGTGGTCCGAAATTCACCTGCCGCTGGAGTTCCGCGAAAGCCCTTTGCCCGTCGAATGCATCGCGTTTCTGACCGCACCCGAAGCTGGGCAGAAGCAGGAACAGCAGGGCGGCCAGAATGAGCAGTCGTTTCACAGCGCCTCCCTTGCGCTCGCGTCAACTGCCGCGAATCGAAATTTGCACGTTGATTCCCAGTTCCTGAATCTTGGTTTCACCCATCAGGGAATTCTTCGTATGGCCAATTTGCAGGTGCGCCCCGCCGCGTACCTGGGTGCTGAACGAGTACGTAACCTTGGGCTCCAGGGTCCACTTCGACGTTTCCGCAGTCGGCTGGAATCGGCCCTCCGTGCCGCGGCTCTTGTACGTGATGTTGCTCCCGTAGATGAAGCTAAGAGAAAAATCGATGCTGTTCCGCAGCTCTTTGTTCTTCCAGAACGGCAGCCGGAACCCGGACCGTTTCGAGTACGTGGCTGTGAAGTTCAAATCCCGACTCACCTGTTTCGTGGAGCCAAGACCGCCGGTCATGCTTCGACTCAGATTTTCGCTCATGTTGTAGCGCAGGTTCACCGTCACACCGTTCTTCAGGCGCGCGTTCAGGCCAATCAGCGGCCGAAAACCGGACTGGAAGTCGAGCTTGGTGATGTTCTTTTCACCGTCGGGCGTCAGGTTCCAGGTTTCGTTCCGCTGCCCGCTGAAGGAATGGTCCAGCGTAACCTGCTGAACGTACTTCTTGAAGAGCTTGACGCGGCTCAGCCCCGACCAGCGCAACGTCCAGTTCGGAAAAGCCATGTCGAGATTCCCGAGTCGCAGGTAAGTCTCGTTAAAACCACCGGTTGTGGTGGTTGTGTTGTTGCGCTGCTCAGAACGGTTGTACCGAAAGTCGATGCTCATGCTGCGCATGGGCGAAATGCCCGTCTGAATCGAAATCGCCTTGTTGAAGCTCTGCGAACCGCGATTCGTACCCACGTTCTGGAGCGTCGGCACGCCCGTGCTGTCGTCGAGGCCAAACTGGAATGCCGTCGTTGGCATCTGCGTGCTCTGAAGACCGTAGTAGTTGTTGCCGGTCCGCTGCTGGATGCTGAACTGGATCGGGTCGATCATCTCGAAAACCTTCCCGAACACACTGAAAACGTGAAACGGCGAACCGGACTTCTTTTTCTCCTTCTCTTTGGTCTTCCCCTTTGCGCCAGGTTTTCTCCGGGAACCAGGTGGTGCTCTGCGGGAACCAGGTGGTCTGCGCCCGCGAACAGCCCGCGCCCCAGGCCGGCGCCTCGTCGTCGTTCCGGTGCGGAAAATCGAGCTCCACAAACGGGCGGGATCCAGCGTCACCTGCGCAGAAAGGTTTGCGTTGTTGGCAGCGCTTCGTCCCGTCGCCCTCTGCTGCAGGTTCACGTTGTACTTGTACCCGGCAGTGTACGAGAAGTTGTTCGTGAGCCAGGAAAAGATCTTCGGGTTGTACTTGACGCTGAAGTTCTGGTTGATCCCCGTTGTCTCTCCGAACTTCCGGTGCCACAGGTCACTCACCGGACGACCACGCATGTCCGAGACGTAACTGCGGCTGAAATCGAACCCGAGTGTCTCAAACAGGTTGTAACCCGCCCGGAGCTGGCGCTGCACGTTGAACGTCTCGCTTCCGGTTAAAGCGCCCGTTCGAGTCAACGAACTGCGCCGCGAGCGTGTCACCGAGGCCTGGAATGAAAACGTGCGCGGTGTGTAGTAGAGCTTTGTCTCTCCCAGAACACCGAGGACCGGGACCTTCCGGATCCACGCGAACGGTTGCACAAATTTGCCGCGGCCAAAGCTGAGGTTGTAGCCAAACCGACCGGATTGCGAGAAATTGGTCGAACTCTTGGTTGTGGAGTTGCTCCCCTCGCTGCGTGTTTCGCTGTAACTTCCCGAGATTCGGTCGATTGTGTTCGCCAGAATCCAGTTCTTGGACTTCGTACTTCGCCGAATCGACACACTGAAACCGGACTGCTTCTGGCGCGACTGAATCGTTTCCAGAATCTCCGGCGGGATCCGATCTTTCCGTACTTCGATGTCCGTGCCCGGTTTGTACTTTGGCGTGGCCTCCGAACGACCGAATTTGTAGCTCACCGGGATCGAAAAGCCGAGCCAGGCAGGCAGAAGCTTGTCCAGCGAAAGGCTGGCGTTGAAGTTCGTCGAAAGGCGGTTGTCACCCCGCCCGAAACGCGTTTTGATGTCGTGGAAATCGGCGTCCTGCCGGTTGATCTCGGCGTTTATGTTCAAAACGTCAGCCAGACCAAAATCCACGCGGGCACGCATGGCCTTGCCGCGTTCCTTCTTGACGTAGCTCAAACGCAACTCGTTCATCCAGATCTCGCCGGTGAACGGAATCGGCGTCGTCACACCGGTTGTGTCCAGCGTTGCCCCCATCAGGTTCCGCACTCCCGCCGCCAGCATGCGCACATTGGTCAACGACGGGCGTCCTTTGATGCGGTACTCTTTGCCGTTGGGAAGCCTCTTGATGAACACGCCGGACGTGTCGTAGAACGAGGAGTCGAGCTTTGTTGCGGTGAGATCCAGCAGATCGATCACGATCTCGTTGCGGTCGTCCCAACCCGGGTAAACCCGCTCGCGGATTTCGTAGTAGTTGTTCAGGTCCGAACCGAAGCGGAAAAAGAACTCGATGTAGCTGGTGTCGGGCCGAATGTGCACGCCAAAGGGATCCCGCCCGTAGACGTACATCTTCATTTTTTCGTAGTGAATGTAGTTTTGCGGGCTAAAAAACGTTTTCTGCACAAGACCACTGTAACCGGGCTGCAGGTCCGTGATTTTGAGGACCAGAGCTTGCTCTTTAGCCTGCACCCTGGTCACCGGGTCGATCTCACCAGCCACACCCTTCGGCGGCTGGTATTCCGGGTTGTCGTGCGTGTTCACGACCGTCACCGCAACGGTGCTGTCGTCGCTGGCGTCGTAGTTCTCGGGATCAGTTGGCGGCGCCACGCCTTTCTCTTTCCAGTCGTTGCCGACCAGGTTCAGTTCGGCGATGCGGATCAAGCTCGGGCCCTTGAATCCCTCGAACCAGAGACGAATGGACTCAATCCGGGTAAAATCGGGGTTGCCGATGTCTTTCCGGTGCGTCAGGTCGTCCAGGGGGATTCGGTACTGCCACCAGCCGCCGCCGGGGGCATCCGGGTTACCACCCGAAATGTAGGCTGTGTCGGGACTCGTCTTGTCCAGGTTGATGGTGTACTCGAAGTAGTTGTTGGCAAGGTCTACAGCACCGTTGCCGTTGATGTCTTCCGTGTCCGGGCGACGCCCGCCTTCGTCGTTCGCGTTGTTCTCGGTTCCGTCGATCTGGTCGTAAACGTAGCTGCCGCTCTGGTAATTCCAATCATCCCAACTGATGGGCTCGCCAGGGTCCCGGCGCCCGTTTCCGTTGATGTCCCAGAAATCGTTCGGGTCCTTGCCCTTCATGCCGTCAAGCCCGACGTCCTCGCCCTCGTCCAACAATCCGTTTCGGAAACCACCCGCGGGCGCCTTGTCCTCGGTGTCAAGCTTGCCGTTTGGAATCACGTCTTCAGAAATCTGCCCCAGGTCGATGTGCAGGATGCCTTCGTTGCCCTGAACGAGGATTTCGAGAAATTTGCTCTCCGTCTGGTCGTGGTAACCCGCGGACAGCGCCTGCATGATGGAGCCCCACGAACTGTCCGCCGGAAAGTAGTAAGGCGAATCCTGCGGAAGGTTCGAGCTGTCGGCCGGTGTGAACTCAATCGACAGGACGTGCACGCGCTGCGGGACATTCGGGTTCACATCCCGGTTTGGCCAAATCTCCTTGATTGGCACCTGCTCCCACGGGTTGTACCAGACCACGTGTCCCATCCGCAGGGTAGTGAGCGGATCGCCAGCCTGGTAGTACTTCGCCGGGGCAGAGCCCAGCGTCCAGGCCCGCCGCATGATGCTCAGGCCAATGGTGCGCTTGGAACCCTCAAAATCGTCGATGTACGCCACACCGCTGGGGTCGCCCGTGTCTTTGTTGTTGCTGGTGTTCGGGTTCGGCAGCACCTGCGCAATTTCGCCCTCGATGTTCAACCTCGACGGCGCCTGCGTCTCCACAAAAGGCAGGAAATTGACGGCCTTTGTCAGGAAGTTAGGCTTGAAACCCAGTTTCCCGTTGATGTCCCAGATGAGGTTGCGCATTGGCCCCTGGCCGACGCGGATCTTACGCTCGATGGTGCTTTGATTCATGTACAGCAGGGTACCGCCGATGAAACGGTCCTGTCCAAAATCGTACTGGGCGCGCGTTCCAATCAGGGTTTTCTTCTCGAGCTGGAACATCTGGTTGCTCTCGTACGAGATCTGGACGTCGGCGGTAGGCAGTGTCGCTTCTTCGTTCAGGATGGTGAGGTTGCCGGTGTAGTAGTCGATCACGTAGTCGGTGCCACGCTGCAACTGGCGCCCGTTCAGCGTTACAACTTCGGAGCCCTCGATGATGTTGAAACCAAGCTGGTAGTTGGCGCTCTTGTTCTTGGATTTGACCTCGATGTAGAACTTGCTGGCCGCCGTAATGGCTGTCTGGCTCGTGGTGTCGTAAAGCACCGGGCTGAACTTGTCAGGACTCAGCTCCGGTTTCACAAGCTTGTCGCCGATGTAGATCCCGATGGGGTCGAAAGGCTGCAAATCGGGGAAAATCAACTCACCGCGCGCCAGGTTGATGATGTTCGGGTCGAAGTCGATCACGCCGTCCGGATGGGGAGCGCCGTTCTGGTCGTAACGGTCGAGACCGAAGATTTCCAGGTACGTCTTCGCTTTTCCATCGACCTGCTGCGTCTCCTGGGGATCACCGGAAGGAGGCTTGTAGTAGATCTTGAGCTCAAACCCTTCCTTCTGGATGTTGCTCGCACCCAGGTAGTAGACATTCTTCCACTCCAGATCCCAGGTGCTGTCCTTGGGGGTCGGCTTCATGGACTTCAGCAGCCGCAGGATGATCGTGTTGGACGAGTCCGGATTGAAATCGATGTCCCCAACCTTTCGTCCGTTCTGGGTCTCAAACGCGACAGCCAGCACTTCGCCGTCTCGAAC
>JAADFT010000064.1:8024-9643 GCA_013152765.1 Calditrichota bacterium
GGGTGTTCGTCGATTACAGCCCATCCGCGGATGGAGTCGGAGTACCGCGTGTCGTAGCCAGCCTCGGACTTGTACAGCTCGATGCGCGTGATCGCAAAGTTGGGATTGTAAACGTGGAGACCATTCTCGTCGTAGTGCCGGAACTGCTCCCGGTAGAGACGATCCAGGAAGAAGTACGCGCCCCTGCGGTACTGGTAGTCTTCGATCTTCTGAGTGTTCTCCTGCGCCCCACCGGAAAGGCTCATTCGCTTGCTTTCGCCCTTTTCCTGGCTGGCAATGGTGGTGATTTTGAGGTTACCAAGAGCCATCTGCGATTTGATGCCGAACAACCCCGAGTTCCGGCCGCTGAATGTCACAAACCGCGTGGCCGGAAGCGACAGAGAGATGTTCCCCGCCTCGATGGACGTGATGATTTCATCCTCGAAGCCCTGGTACTGCAAGCGGATGGTGTTCTCGAAATCGAACGGGCGTTCCGAGTCCTGGTCGACGCGCACTTTGACTTTTTCGCCGATGTGTCCCTCGACGCCGAAACGCTGCTTCTGCTCCATCTTGAAATTGTAATCCGAACCCTGCGTGAGGGCAGTTTTCACCTCGCTGCGCTTCTCGTGGCGAAAACCACCATCGATCGTGATGTCCCCCGTGACGCTCAGCCCTACCTTCGAGCCGCCAAACAACGTCTGGAACGTCTTGCTTCGGATCTCAACCGGCAGGTCAATCCGCACACCCTGCTGCCGGCGGCGTCGACGGCGCAAAAGATCTTCAGGGGGCTTCAGGAGCGTAGTCCGCCACAGCTTGGCCAGCTCTTGCTGTCCACGCAAACGCCGGAAATCCTCCACGCGCATTTTCAGCGGGTAGAAGATCTGGTCCCGGCCGATGCTGTACTTGACCGTCATGAACTGGTGCGTGGAATCCACGGAGGTGGTCATCCGAATGGCGCGGATCGCCCCCGGCATGGGTTGGATGTGAAGCGAGTCAATGGGGATGCCGTGGTACTGGGTGTCAAGCAGAGGCGCCCGGAGGGGATCAAACAGCGGGGGACGTCGGAAAAACGTACCACTCCCTTGCGCAGCCGATGCAGACGACTGCCCCGCGACGACCAGGCACACTGAGAGAAAAACAGCGCTCAGTACAGCGTGAGCGCCACGACGTGGAGGGCGCAAGTGCTTGAACCCGTTACTTTTGTGCAGTTAGCAGTTTACCAACCCTGTAGAAAACAGCGCGGGTTCCAGGCAACCCATGCAGAAGTTGGACCCTGTAGCAACCTCCGATACACCCTCCGTCGTTTGCTTTCTCCCGAGAATCACAGTGATTCTGCCTGAGCGTCGCGCGTCAAAAAGTACACAACAACGCCTTAAAAATCAAGCGAAACGCTCATGCGACGGCAGCGCACCCCGTTAACTAACTTGATCTGAGCCCAACGGTACCACTCCGTTAGACCTTTGGAACGGTGCGAAGGTTCCCTGTAGCACGCGAGCCGTGACTGTAACTCGCCCTTTGTCACAACAGAACAGCAGAGCAACGGCCTTTGGTCCGACTGTCTGCCACACCGATCCAGTCGCAAAATTCGCACACCAGCAGCCCACGGAATTGGCGTGTTTTCACACGCGTTCGAGCAAACT
>JAADFT010000065.1 GCA_013152765.1 Calditrichota bacterium
CAGAGCGTTATGCCAGCGCTCTGGGCGGGCCTCCACCACAAGTTATCCACAGGAGTCAACGAAGTAAATATACGAGGGCGAGCTTTAGCTCGCCATGGAAGAAGCTTTTTTCACCTGGGGTGATAGCACTGTTGCGAAGCAGATTTGCTGTATCAGCCGGTTCTGATCCGCGCCTTCTTCACGCCATCTCTGTGTCACCGTGGCTCCGTGTGGGTTCGGAAGGTGAGCGCGTGTCGCGTTTAACAACCATGTTTCGCTTGATTCTCTCCCAGAATCGCGGTACCTTTACGCTCGGCCGGGACGGGCAGGACACACAGAGGAAAGCACACAGGGAGAGAAATGGCGGCAAAATCCAAAGTGGAAGTCAAAGGCTTCGAGGCGCGCCACTACGACACGCTTCTGAACGTGGTGTCGCTGGGTTGGTACGCGCGTTTCATCAAGAAGGCAATTGCGGACCTGGGCATCCGGCCCGGCGAGCGAATCCTCGACCTCGGCTCCGGCACCGGCCGAAACGACGAACTGATGGCAAAATACCTGCAGGGCAAGGGACAAATCCTGGGGCTGGACATCGGCGAAGAAATGCTCGAGCAGGCTTACGAGCGCGCAGCCAAAAATCCCCTGCTGAAATTCGAAAAACGCCGAATCGACGAACCTTTGCCGTACAAGGGCGAGTTCGACCGCGTGTTTATCTGTTTTGTTCTGCACGGTTTCGAACACCCGGTGCGAAAACAAATCGTGGAAAACGCGAGTCGCGCCCTGAAACCCGGCGGTGTGTTCAACATCATCGACTACGCCGAGTTTGATCTCGAAGATACGAGCTGGCCGTTCCGAATTTTCTTCACGAAAGGTGAGTGCGAGCTGGCGTCGGAGTTCATCCAGCATGATTGGAAGCAGGAGCTCCGGGAGTTTGGATTCGTTCGCTTCGACGAGAAATTTTACCTGGGGAACAAGATCAGATTGCTTTCGGCGTGGAAGAAAGCGAACGACCAAACCTCGGAGGAAGAACAATGAAACGGTTTGCTGCTGGTGTTCTTGTTACCCTGCTTCTGCTGGCTGGCGTTGCGACCTCGCAGGCGGCGGACTGGAAGTTCCTGGTTTACGGGGACACGCGTTCGAGCGACAGCATTCACGTGGCCCTGGTAGACAGGATGGTGCAAGAGAAAGCCGACCTGGTACTCAACACCGGAGACCTGGTGCCTCGAGGACGGTACCCGGAACAGTGGGCCAATTTCTTCCGCATCATTGCGCCTCTTCAGAAGGTGTCGACTTACTACCCCGTCCGCGGTAACCACGATTTCGGCATGGACTACCTCGACAACTACGAAATGAGCCGCGACGGGCTGCCGCATTTCGATGTTCCAAGGCCTCGCCCTGGCGTCTTTTACTACGCGTTCACGCACAAAAACGCCAAGTTCATCATTCTGGACCCGTTCCTGCGCACGGATCCAAAGAGCATCCAGGGTGAGTGGTTCCGTACCGAGCTGGAGAAGGCCAAGGGGATCCCCTTCGTTTTCGTCAGCTTCCACTACCCAATTTTCAATGCGCACCCGAGACGGCCGGACAACGAAGAGCTGCGCGCCAATCTCCACGACGTGATGCGGAAGTACCACGTGTCGGTGGTGTTCAACGGCCACGACCACTACTACTACCACACGAAACGCCAGGGCCTGATTTACGTGATTACGGGCGGCGGTGGTGCGCATCTGTACGACATCGACAAGGCGCGCCTGCGAAAAGGCGACGTGGCAGACAAGGCGCATCACTACATCCGTTGCGTGGTGGGTGACAAGCGGATGCACGTGGAAGCGATCGATCTGGATGGCAACGTCATCGACAGCTTTGACGTGAAGGCCCGCTGAGTTAGCGGCGGAACGGCTTGAAACGCCGAACTTTGAGCTTTCTGAACGACAAAAGGACGAACGGACCGATGGCAAAGACCGCTTCATCCCTCGCAGCGGGCACAGGCGTCGAAATCGACGACGAGGTGATCCGCAAGCTGGCTCAGTACCCGACACCTACGGTCAGCAACGTGATTGAGCTTTTCGAGGTGCGGCCCAAAGACGAGGGATTTCTCGGGGCCGAAATCAAAGCGTTGCACCCGGATCACCCACCTGTAGTCGGTTTTGCCGCCACGGCGACCCTGCGTTCGGCCGCAGAACCGCACGCGAACGAAAAGGAAACGTCTTTTGCCAGACTCCTGGAGATGATGCTCGACTTGCCCGAACCTCGAATCGCCGTTTTCCAGGATCTCGACAGACCTCCGCGGGGAGGGACAGTGGGGGAATGTGTGGCATCCGCGTTGGCGGCTTTCGGCGCGACTGCGGTGGTCACCTCGGGGTACGCCCGTGACATCAAGGAAGTCGCAGAGCGGGGCTTCTCGTTTTTCGCCAGCGGCATTTCGCCGTCGCACGGCTACGGGCGCACTGTGGACGTGATGATCCCGGTGGAAATCGCCAACCAGCGCATCTCGCCTGGCACCCTGATTCACGCGGACGTGAACGGGGTGGTCATCGTTCCGCGCGAAATCGCGCCGTGGGTGGCCGCAGCCCTGGAGGACTACGAACGTGTGGAGCGCGAGTACCGGGAGGCGTTTGACCGGCAGGGAGCTGCTGTCAACCCGTGGGCCGTCATGGAGAAAGCGCACAAGAAGCTGGCCGTGCTCCAGGAGAAAGTTGTGGCCATGTGGAAAAAGGGCAGGCGGCCGGACCTGAACAAAACGTTTTTGGATTGGTGAAACGGAAATCCGAGGTGAACACGCGTGGCTGAGGGCGAAAAGACAGTCGTCACCAATCGCAAGGCCCGGCATCAGTACCACATTCTCGAGACAATCGAGGCGGGCATTGTGTTGCAGGGGACGGAGGTCAAGTCGCTGCGCCAGGGCAAGGTGAACCTCGGCGACGCCTACGCCAAGATCAAAGACGGCGAGATCTGGCTGGTCGAGATGCACATCAGTCCGTACGAGCAGGGAAACGTGTTCAACCACGAGCCGAGGCGGCCGCGGAAACTGTTGCTGCACAAGCGCGAAATCAAGCGCCTGATCGGGAAAGTGCAGGAGCGCGGTCTCACGCTCATTCCTCTGCGGATCTACTTCAAACGGGGAAAGGCAAAGGTGGAGCTTGCCCTCGCCAAGGGGAAGAAGCTGTACGATCGGCGCGAAGACATCAAGCGTCGAGACGAGGAGCGCGAGGTGTCGAGGAGTCTGAGGCGCAGAGTTAGTCTCAGCTGAGGTGCAGCGTTTGCGTGCGCTGGGGCAAGCGAGGCTGAGGCCGGATGCGGTCCGGCAGTTTTGAGCCGGGCATGGTTCTCGGGGTGTTTTGTTGTTCGGGAGTGTTTCTCCGCTGGCTGTGTTGTTTGAACGTTCTTGCGGACACGTTGATCTTGACTGAGGGACGTTGAAAAGGACACGAAAAGCAGAATGACTGGGAAGGGATTCTACGAAGAGCTGCGCGAGCGCGGGTTTGTTCAGCAGGTTACAGACGAAGAAGGGCTGAAAGAACTGCTGGCTCAGCCTCCGGCAGTCGGCTACATTGGCTTCGATCCCACGGCCGACAGTTTGCACGTGGGAAGCCTGATGCCCATCATGGCTCTGGTGCACATGCAGAGGCACGGCCACCGCCCGATTGTCGTGCTCGGCGGGGGAACCGCGATGGTCGGGGATCCAAGCGGCAAGACGGAAATGCGCAAAATGCTGAGCCGCGAGCAGATCGAGGCCAACGCCGAACGCATTCGTGAGCAGATTGGCCGCTACGTGGACCTGAGTGGAGACAGGGCCATTGTTGTGGACAACTACGAATGGCTCGGCAACCTGAACTACATCGAGTTTCTCCGGGACATTGGCCGCCACTTCAGCGTCAACCGCATGCTGGCTGCGGAGGCCTACCGAATCCGAATGGAGACGGGGCTTTCGTTCCTCGAATTCAACTACCAGGTTCTGCAGGCGTACGACTTTCTGATTCTCTACAGGAGGTACGGTTGCCGGCTGCAAATGGGCGGCGACGACCAGTGGGGCAACATCGTAGCCGGGATTGACCTGATTCGGCGTCTCGAGGCCGTGGAGGCCTACGGACTCACGTTTCCACTGATCACGACGGCCAGCGGCCAGAAGATGGGCAAGACCGCAAAGGGCGCCATCTGGCTTGATCCGGACAAGACCTCGCCCTACGAGTTTTACCAGTACTGGATCAACGTGGACGACCGCGACGTCGAGCGCTTCCTGGCCTACTTCACCCTTTTGCCGATGGACGAAGTCAGGAGACTTGGTTCGCTCGAGGGTGAGCGAATTCGCGAGGCCAAGGAGGTGCTGGCCTACGAGGTGACCAAGCTGGCTCACGGCGAGGAGGAGGCGAAAAAAGCCAGAGATGCCTCCAGGGCAGCTTTCGGCGGTGCTTCTGGTGATGTGTCGGCCATCCCGACATCGGAGATCCGCGCGGAGGAGCTGGAGCAGGGTGTGCCGCTGGTGGAGTTGTTTGTTCGCTCGGGGCTGGTGAAATCGAAGAGCGAGGCCCGCCGGCTGATCCAGCAGGGTGGGGCCTACGTGAACGGCGTACGACAAACGGACATCGACGGTGTGGTTACGATGGAAATGGTTCGCGACGGCGAACTGATGCTGCGTGCCGGAAAGAAACGCTACCACCGCGTGGTTGTGAAGGGAAACAGCGAAGAGTAGAAGGGCGAGGCGCTCACGCCAAGTGGAGGTAGCCGGAACCTTGCTGCGGCTGAACAGCTGCTACCCGCAAAAAGAAAAAGGCTTCCGCCTTCAACGGAAGCCCTTTGTTTTTGGTAGCGGGGGCGGGATTCGAACCCGCGACCTTTGGGTTATGAGCCCAACGAGCTACCAGCTGCTCCACCCCGCGATCGTCAACTGTTTCAAAGATACGAAATTCGGTGTGAAAGTCAAGTTCTTTTTGAGCCCGTTTTTCAACCGGCTCCGAACCTGTTAACGCCAAACTGGCGCCGGAGTTCCCAATCGCCACCGAATGGCACAGGCGTTTCCACCCCGGAGAGGACGTTGACGTAGCAGGAATAGGCGCCCCTGAGCTACGGGGTGTGTCTCCGGACAAAATCTCGGGAACCAAATGCCATTTTGCGCTTGATTTTTAATTGGAAAAGGCTAAATTTGGCGCATGAAGCAAAAAGGCGGCGTAGCTCAGCTGGTAGAGCAGCGGAATCATAATCCGCGTGTCGGGGGTTCGAGTCCCTCCGCCGCTACCAGATTGCCAAATGACCTTTCCAGACGGGAGGGTCATTTTTTGTTTTTGGCCTGAGCTTGCAGGTGCTGGGAAGCGCAGGGGAGAGGGCCGAATGCCGTGAGTTTGTACGAAAAGTTTCGGGAGCACGCCGAAGAGAAAAAGCTGTTTCGGCCGGGGGATCACATTCTTGTTGCTGTGTCGGGGGGAGTAGATTCCGTGGTGCTGCTGCACTTGCTCCTGCGACTCCGGGATTCGCTGCAACTCTCGCTCACTGCTGCCCATCTAAATCACAAACTCAGAGGGCTCGAGGCGGATGCCGACCAGGCATTCGTTGTTTCGCTGGCCAGGGAATGGGGGGTGCCTGTAGTCGTCGAGCAGAAGGACGTGCGGATGTTTGCCCGCACAGAGCGCCTTTCGGAAGAAGAAGCCGCTCGCCTCGTCCGCTACGACTTCCTTTTCCGGGCCAAAGAGCAGGTCGGGGCGAACTGGGTAGCAACGGCACATCAGGCCGACGACCAGGTGGAGACGGTCATCGATCATTTCATCCGCGGGTCGGGACTGCTTGGTCTTTCGGGCATGTGCGAAAAGGCCGGCGAGCTGATTCGGCCGCTCCTGTTTGCCAGTCGTGCGGAAATCGAGGAGTACGCAAAGACCAATGGCCTGACATTCCGCACGGACCGCACGAATCTCGACGTCGGCTACAGGCGCAACCGGATCCGGCTGGAGCTGATTCCCTACATCCGCCGCTACTTCAACCCGGGTTTCAAGCAGGTCGTTCTGCGCACGGCCAAGATCATTGCCGAAACGGAAGCGTTTCTGGCTGACACGGCCCGCGCAGCATTCGGCGAGGTGGTCCGCGAGGAAAAGAAAGACCGTGTCGTCTTTGCCTGCAACGCCTTCACCTCGCAGATTGAAGCGATTCAAAAGTACCTCGTCATCCTGGCGTTCGAGAAGCTGGGTGGGCACCGCTGGCAGCTCCGTTTTGAAACGCTGGAACGCGTGATCGCGCTCGCCGAGAAGGGGCAGAGCGGCGCGGTTGTGGAGCTGGGCGGCGGGATCAAGGCTACACGCAGCCGCGACGAGCTGGCCATCCACAAGATCCGAGAGGTGAGTTTTCAGTACCACCTTTACATCGGGCAGCCCGTGGTCATTCCGGAACTCGGACTGATGATCAGCGCCGAGTACGCGACGTTAGACGACTACCGGCGGGAGATGGGGCGTTCGCGCAATGTGGAGTTCGTGGACGCAGACAAAGTCACCGGGCAGCTGCTTGTCCGCAACGCCAGGCGCGGCGATCGTTTCTACCCGCTTGGCGGCGAGGGCAGCAAGACACTCAGCGACTTTTTCATCGACGAGCACGTACCCGTCTACGAGCGCTGGCGCACGCCGGTTGTGGTGGACCAGAAAGGCATCGTGTGGGTGTGTGGTTACCGGCTTGATGATCGCTACAAAGTTGACGATCAAACAAAGAGAGTCATCCGCATTCAGCTAAGCGAGGTCGTAAGTGAAGAAGAGTAGCGTGCAAGAGTTCCTGTCGGGGGAGAAGCATCGGATCCTGATTCCCCAGGACGAGATGCAGCAGCGCATCAAGGAGCTGGGAGAGCAAATTTCGCGCGACTACCAGGGTTCTGTGCCCATCCTGGTCGGCGTGCTGAACGGCGCTTTCATTTTTCTGGCTGACCTGGTGCGCAACCTCACAATCGATTGTGAGATCGATTTTGTGAAAATTTCATCTTACGGGGATGCCAAGGAATCCTCAGGGCACATTCGCGTGTTAAAAGATCTGGACGCCGACATCGAAGGGCGCGACGTGCTGGTTGTGGAGGACATTGTCGATTCCGGACTGTCCGTCCAGTGGTTGCGCAAGTACTTCACCAGTCGGAAACCCCGCTCGGTGCGCTTCGTAACCCTGCTCAAGAAGCTCGGTAGCGCTCGGGTTCCCTACGAGGTGGAGTACGTCGGGTTCGAGATTCCGAACGAATTTGTGGTCGGCTACGGACTGGACTACGCCCAGCTGCTGCGCAACCTGCCGGCCATTTACGTGCTGGAGGACGAAGAAGATTAGAACACCTGGAAGATGCAACGCGTTTCGGGGGCACGGAAGGCGAGATGGCTGAACGAAAGACGATGAAAAAAGACACAAGACCCGGTGGCTCGCGGCGGCGACCGCCACGGACTCCTCCGGACGGCAACGGCGACGACGGTTTCCAGTGGCGGCGCGCGTCCCGGACGCTGCTTTTCTGGGTGCTGATCATTCTGGCCTCGATCTGGGTGTCGCAGCGCCTGAGCGTCAATCAGAGTCGCGAGGTGACGATTTCGTACAGCGAGTTCACCGATCACCTGGAAAACAAGAACATCGTGAGCGCGCAAATCCGTGGGCGCGAGTTCCACGGAGTGTTGCGTGAACCGGCCACGATCAGCGGCCGCGGGCGCCTGGAAACTTACCAGCGCTTCAAGGCGATCCTGCCGGAAGAGCCTTCCAGCGAGGTTGCCCAGAAGTGGATCAACGACTACGGCCTGCAGGTGGAGTTCAAGCCCGAGTCCCGCTACCTGTGGAACTACGTCGGGTACCTGCTGCCGCTGGTGCTGATTTTCGCCATGTGGCTTTTCTTCGTGCGGCGCATGCAGGGCGTGGGCACGAAGGGGATCTTCAGTTTCGGAAAATCGCGGGCCAAGCTTTTCCTCGAAAATCGCCCCCCTGTGACCTTTGA
>JAADFT010000066.1:0-2382 GCA_013152765.1 Calditrichota bacterium
CAGGAGACTCAGAATTTCGGGTCGTAGCTACCGGAAGTGAGCTTCAGGCCTGCGTTTTTCGGTGTCCGGCACCACCCAATCCCTGAGTGACAAACGCAGATGTCTAACGAGTTGGAAATCCTGGGATCCAGTGGGCTTCACCGTCGGGGGAAATGGCCTGGTCCAGCCCACCTGCCGCTTCTGACCGAACACTTACCTGGTGCTTTTGCGACCCCCTGCGTTCTCTGCGCCCCTGCGGTTTCGTGGTCTGCGAGAGTCTTCCACAGGTTCCCTAAACGTCCCAGCTTCCCGCTGCTTCACCCTTTGTCCCCCTTCCGCCTCACTGCTGCCGCGCGGTGGATTGCCTTCTCCCCAAAACGGCGCCGGACGAGGTCCACAACCTGGTCTGCGCGTTCTTCGGACGTGTCAGTGTCGAACAGCGAGAGCTGCCGCCCGCCGCGCTCCAGGTTGCTGAGTCCCACCCCCACCAGGCGCACCTTCTGCCCCTGCCGATCGAAACGCCGAAACAGATCCAGTGCCACCCTGGCTACCGGCGCAAAGGCGTTCGTGGCTTCCGAGAGCGTGCGGCTCCGCGTGAACGTCGAAAAATCCTCGAGCCGGATTTTCAGCGTTACGGTTCGACCTCGCACACCCGTGTCGCGCATTTCGCGGGTCACGTGGTCCACAAGCTCCAGCAGCGTCCGCTCGAGCAGCTCCACGTCGTCCACATCCTGCTCGAACGTCGTCTCCTGGCTGATCGACTTAGCAGGCGAACTCGGCACAACCGGCCGGTCGTCGATGCCGTGAGCCAGCTCCCACAGTCGCACACCCCAGGCGCCGAATCGCTGGACCAGTTCGTCACGCGGGAACCTGGCAAGATCGCCAATTGTCCGAATGCCCAGCCGCTCGAGCAGGGGTTGCGTCTTTTTCCCCACGCCCCACAAGCGTCCCACCGGCAGAGGCCAAAGGAATTCTTCAACCCTGTCCTCGGAAACGACCACAAGCCCGTCCGGCTTCTCCAAATCCGAGGCAATCTTGGCCAGGAACTTGTTGGGGGCAATTCCCACCGAAGCTGTCAGGTCGCCCACTTCCTCCCGGATGCGCCGTTTGATTTCCCTCGCCACTTCCACCGGGTCCCCGTGCAGCTTCAGCGTGGGGGTCAAATCGAGAAAAGCCTCGTCGATGCTGAGCGGTTCAACGAGAGGGGTGTACTCTCGCAAGATGGCCATGATTTGTTTGGAAACTTCGCGGTACCTGCTGCCGCGAACAGGGAGAAAAACCGCGTGGGGACAGCGACGGTAGGCTTCCGAAATGGGCATGGCCGAGCCAATGCCGTACTTGCGCGCTTCGTAGTTTGCCGTCGACACCACACCGCGACCACGGCCGCCTTTGGGGTCCGCCCCGACCACTACGGGCTTGCCGCGCAAGGCCGGATTGTCCATTTCCTCGACCGCCGCGAAGAAGGCGTCCATGTCGAGGTGCAGGATGACGCGCTTGCCAGCCATGCCCCTCCCGGGGAAAGGTCAAAATACCAGGAAAATCTCGTACACAACCAGCGCCAGGTACATCCCGATGAAAAAGCGAACGATGTTCCGCACGCTGAAGGTCGGGGACCAGAGGTAGAAGTTCTTGTGGATCAGCAGGATGAAAGCGCCCAGTCCAGTGAGTCCGTACTTGACGGCGAGAAACGGGCCGTGCCCGAAGCGGAGAATGAAACGCATGAACGGGTTCATTTCGTAGCCGCCGAGCCGGAGCAGGTGAACGGTGAAAATGGCGTCCAGACTCGACAACAGCACGAGCAACCCGACGCTCAGCCACGCAGCGGTGCCAGGCCGGTCCACGTAGTAATTCCAGCGGGGATCCGACGCCCGGCGCGAACCCCTCCGCCGACCGCGAAACGTGTAGCGAGAAATGGGCGGCGTCGGCCGTCTGCGGCGGTCCGGAACCGCTCGTCGCTCATCCGGTGCTCCACTCTCAGGAGATGCTTTCGAGGAAGGTCGCAAGGATTCGGAAAAGCTCATCGTCGTTCTCGTAGCTCCGCACGGTGATGAAAGGCGAGGTGTTTCCCGTAATCATCCGACTGACAAACGTGCCGCGGCGGTACACGCAGAGAACCGGCTTCGATCTTTCCAGGGCGTAGCAGATCTCGTAGCCGACACCGAGGGACGGGTTGGTCACTTCCGCAACCATCGCGTCGCAGTCGGTGAGCATTTGAACGTCGCGCTCGTACACGCCGCGTTCCCCCCACTGCTTCTCCATTTCCAAAACATCGGCACGAGCTACGTGCTCCGTTAGCACAGAGTGGCCTTTTTCTTTGAGCCAGTCCACAATTCGTGCGTACGTGTCCAGGTACTGCCTGCCGCCGCTGATGGACCCTGCGAAGTAGATTTTTGCCATCCAGCG
>JAADFT010000066.1:2423-10317 GCA_013152765.1 Calditrichota bacterium
ACTCGAAAGGGGAACCGCCAACGTCGCCAGCGCTGAGCCGGGAAATCAAAGAAGCGATTCTTTTCAAGTCGCACACGCCGGGTCACGCCACGATCTCCCAACGGGAAATCGCGAAATGCGGGACGTGAACCCGCAGCGAAACCCCGACGCTAATGTCCCCTGGCTCAACGCTCCTGCGGTTCTCCGGTCCCCGGTGTTTGCGACGAACCCGCTACCCGAAATGGTAGTGTTTTTTCACCGCCTTTTCGATTTTCCACGTGCACGACATTCCTTTGGGGAACGTAACCAGATCACCCTTGCCGACCCGGACCGGCTCGCCGCCCTCCGGTGTCACAACGACCTCACCCTCCAGAAAGTAACACGTCTCCTGTTCGCTGTAGGTCCAGGGGAACTCGCTTTCCTCCTTCTCCCAAATGGGCCAGTTGAAGACGCCCAGCTCTTCGAGTTTCTTCGTGTCGGGGTTCCGTTCGATCTTGATCTCTGGCATTCCAAACCTCCCTGCGAAATTGGCGATTTTCAGAGTTGTCCACACTGGTCCCTGCCCGACAAAATTAGCGAAACCAGTCAACGAAGACAACGAAAATCCTCAGCATCACGAACCACGGCGAGCGTGCGCCTTTCGCTCCCGCGGGTCCGGGCGACGTTCCCAGAAGCCAAGCGGGGCAGATCGGCGTCCACGACCAACCTGAGCGAAGCAAGCGAATCCACTTTTGTACCTCCGGCAATGCAGCGCCGGGTTCCAAAAATACTTGCCTTTGGTCTCTCCAGAAGGTAGTTTAGGGAGCACGGTAGGGGACACAGCAGAGCGAGCTGGAGCGTGACCCAAAACCAGGGAGGCTACGATGGGAACCAAAGGAATCGAGATTGTCGGGATGGACGTTCAGGAGTTGATCCGGCTCCTGAACAAAGCGTTCGCCGACGAGTGGTTGGCCTACTACCAGTACTGGCTGGGAGCAAAGGTCGTGAGAGGGCCGATGAAAGAGGCCGTGATCGCCGAGCTTCTGCAGCACGCCACTGACGAATTGCGCCACGCCGACATGGTCGCGAACCGCATCATTCAGCTCGGCGGAACCCCGGTGCCTGAGCCGAAAAAGTGGTACGACGTGACCAACTGCGGCTACGACGCACCCGACGACCCCTTCGTCGAAATCATCCTGAAGCAAAACATCAAGGGCGAGCAGTGCGCCATCGGAGTTTACCAGGACATCCTCAAGACCACGATGACGGCGGACCCGGTGACGTACAACATGGTGCTGCAAATCCTCCAGGACGAGGTGGAGCACGAAGAAGACCTCCAGTCGCTACTGGAAGACTTCGAGCTGATGGTCAAGAAGCAGGCCTGAGAAGGCTCAACCCAACCCAACGGGACGCCCGACAAGCGCGAAGGGCCGCGTTGCTCTTCGCGCTTTTTGTAGCGCAAACTCGCCCGCTGTGTTTTCTACCTGCGCAGCAGCTTTCGAAGGCCAGCCTTCAGAGCCGCCTTCTCTTCCTGCACAAAGAAACCCGTCACCCACAGAATCAGAGGCCAGAGCAACACGAGGGCAACCCGGGCCCAGAACGGCCAGACGTGGTGAAACGGCCTTTCCAGCCAGAAAACCAGCCCTGCCGCAGCGGAAAGGTGCACCACCCGCCGCCACTCGTAGCGCACCGGGTAGAGCTTCTGCCCCACCACGTACAGCGCAGTCGCCATCGAGGCGTAGCCGAGCACCGTGGCGTAAGCCGAGCCCATCATCCCGAATTTCGGAATGAGCAGGTAATTCGACGCGATGTTAACTGCCGCCCCGATCCCGGTAACCAGCGGGAGGTACTCGGATTTCTTCTCCGTGTAGATGCCGATCACAAAGTTCAGGTAAGCGGCAAAGAAAATGTAAGCGAGCATGATCGTCGGCACGATCACGGTAGAGTCCCAGTACTTGGGGCCGAAAATCGTGATGCCGAAGACCCGGAGCCGCACGATGTCGTCGATGGTGAACGACAGAAGCAGGAAGACGCCAAAGCAGGCCAGCAGCAGGTAGGTCAACACGCGCGCGAACAGTTCCTTCGCGCCCTCTTTCTTCACCTCGGAAAGGAAGAACGGATGCCAGGCGAAGCGGAAGGCGGCAATGAACAGCGCCATGAACGTGCCAAGCTTGTAGCCGGCGCTGTAAAGCCCCGCCACGTCGAAACCTGCCAGTTGCTTGAGGATGAAGCGGTCGATGACGTCCATCAGCACTACGGCCAGCGTCGACGGAAGGTAGGGGATGCCGAAGCGCAGAAGATCCTTGAGCACCCGTCCCGAGAGCCCCGGATTCAGCCGCTGGAGGCTGACCGGCAGCAGAAGCACAAACGTGGCTGCCGAGGCTACCAGGTTCGCCTGGAAAATGCCCTGGATCCCGTGCTTCAGCCACACGATCAGCACAATGTTCAGCGCCAGGTTGATGACGACATTGGCGAACTTGAGAATCGCAAAGTGGATCGACCTCTCCTCCGCCCGCAGGACCAGAAAAGGCAGCACGTTCAGTGCGTCGAAGAAAAGGATTCCAGCGCTGAGCATGATGAGCGGACGGTAGGACACGCTGTCCAGGAGCCAGGCAGCGATCGGTCGACTGCCCGTGAGCAGGAAAACGCTGAACCCGGTTGCCAGCCCCAGAACCGTCCAGAAAGCGGTGGAGAACGTGACGCGCCGCTTTTCCTGCCCCTCATCCAGGATGTAGTAACGCAGGAATGCGGAGTCCACGCCCATCGTGTAGATGATGGTGGCAATGGCCAGGAAGGTGAACACCAGCGCGGCCACACCGTACTCCGCGCGCTCGAAGGTGTTCGTGTAGAGGGGCAGAAGCAGGAACCCGACAGAGCGGGTCACGATGTGGCTGATGCCGTAAACGGCTGAGTGCTTGGTGAGTCGCTTGAGACTGTCCAGCATGCTCAGGCTGTCCTCGTCTGCAAGCGCTGGTAAAACTCGGGGCGCCGGTCGGCAAAAAGGTCGTTGCGGGGCGTGAAATGCTTGTCGCGCGCGGCGGTGGGCTCGATGTCGGCGTGGATCACTTCCTCCCGATCCACACTGGCGGAGGCCAGCACGCTGCCGTCCAGGTCTGTAATCTGGCTTGCCCCCGTGAAAGCGAGCGCTTTTCCGGCTCGCTCATCCTTCCCCACACGGTTGGCCGTGACCGTGAACACCCGGTTTTCGATTGCGCGGATCCGCATGGCCGACTGCGCGTACGGCAACACAAGATTGGCCGGGTGGCACAAGATGTCGGCGCCCTCGAGCGCCAGCACGCGCGCCGCCTCGGGAAAAACCCAGTCGAAGCAAATCAAGACACCCAGTCGGACGCCCCCGACTTCAAACACCCGGAATCCGGTGTCGCCGGGATCGAACCAGTCTTTTTCGTCCAGAAACAGGTGCGTTTTTCGGTAGACGCCGACAAGCCCACTGCTGGACACGACCATCGCACTGTTGTAAACGCAGTCGCCCTCCCGCTCGGCGAAACCAGCTACGAACACGGCGTCAAGCTCCCTGGCAAGCTGGGCGAGGGTACGCAGCGTCGGACCCTCGGCGGCCGGTTCGGCCAGGGCACGCGCTTCAGCCCTGTCGCGGAAAAGGTAGCCCGTCGTAAACAGCTCGGGCAAAACGTAAACGGCAGCGCCCGGGTTGGCTCGTACGAGCTCCGCCGCCCGTCGCAGGTTATCTTCCACTTCGCCAAAACGGGGTTGAAATTGAACAGCCGCGACTTTCAACATCTACTCCTTCGCTAAAGACAGGGGTCCGGGCTCCCCGAGGTCGCTGGACGGGTCCTACTGGTCCAGACACCCGAATTCCAACCCGGCCTCGATCATGGCCCGGTAGTTTTCCACGGGGACGTACTCCGGCACCGAATTACCCGACCCCAAGCAGTACCCGCCGTGCACGCCCACATTTTCGATCAGCCACCTCACGTTTTCACGAATTTCCTCCGGCGTGCCGCGCGCCAGCAGATCCACATCCACGTTTCCGCACAGGCACAACCGGCTGCCGTAACGCCTCTTCAGCTCCACGATGTCCATGGCCTGCGGCTCGATCGGGTGCAGGGCATTCACCCCCAGGTCCAGCAGCTCGTCCAGCACGCTGCGCAGGTCGCCGTCCGAGTGGTAGATGAACGGCACGTGCTTGCTTTCCGCAAGCTCGGCCAGGCGGCGAATCCAGGGAAAGAGGTACTGACGCAGCACACGCGGCGACACCATCAGCCCCGTTGCAAAGGCGATGTCGTCGCTGTAGAAAATGGCGCCGAGTTTGGGAGAAGCTGCCATCCGCTCGAACAGGGCCATTTCGAGCGTGCCAATCCGCTCGAACAGGGCCTCCACGAGGGCAGGGTCTTCCACGAGCGCGTAAGAAAACTGCTCGAAGCCCAGAAAGCGCCACGTCCAGGTGAAGATGTCGCCGTACTGGGCAATCAGCTTCATGTCGTCCGGCAGGGCCCGCTCGATGGCGTCGACGCGCGACCAGTCAACGTCATCCACTCCCGGCCAGGGGAAGGTTTCGACGTCCTCCACGCTGTGCACAACGCCCTTCCCCTCTTCGGCCCAGACGCGCTCGCCGCTGCCGTCCGCTTTCTCCTTCAGGTGGGAACCGCCGTAGCTTTGCAGTACTTCGGGGCTGAGATCCAAAGGCGGAGCTACCTTGACGTAATCGTAGCCAGCAGCACGAGCGAAAGCGATTTCGTCCTCCGGGCGCTCGATCGGACGGCCCAGGAAAGCAGCCTTTACCGAGGCGTCAACGCCCAGTTCGAAGAAAGGGACGTAGGGTCCCTTGCCGCCGTACAGTGTCGTTCTCAGGACTTCGAAATTTGGCCGCTCCGTCGTCGACATGTCAAACGGGCCTCACTCCGCCAGCGATTCCCAACCGCGGCTGCTCAGGTCGCGGTAAATCACCACAGCGCCCACCGCAGCCACAGCCAGATAAAGCACCCCGGTACCCGTGGCGCCCAGGATCAGCTTGCCGATGCCAAACAGACTGGCGTACACCAGGATGCATCCCGCAACCCAGTCGATGAAATCGCGCCACAGAGCTTCCTTCGGCTGAATGCCAAGCTCGCGCTGAATGGGCGCCCAGCCAATTCCGCCCGGATGGACGCGTTTGTAGAAGCTGTGCAGGGTTTCCTTGCTCTCGGGTGGGGTCAGAAGCGTGACGATCACCCACGTGAGCGTGGACACGCCCACCGTCACCAGCATGACCACTGCGAACTCCGCCGGTTTTTCAGTCGAAAGGCCGCCAAGGGTCTGCAAACCGACGGCCGTGAAGAACGACGCCGTCATGGCTGCGATTTCGGACCACGCGTTGATGCGCCACCAGTACCAGCGCAGGATGTACACCGATCCCGTACCCGCGCCCAGGGCCAGCAGGAATCGCCACGCACCAGAGATCGTGTTGAGGAAAAGCGTCACGACTGCGGCGATCACCATCGTCAGTACCGTGGCCGCCCGCGACGCCCACACGTAGTGACGCTCGCTCGCGTTCTTGACCAGAAAACGGCGGTAGAAGTCGTTAATCAGGTAGCTGGAGCCCCAGTTCAACTGGGTGCTGATTGTGGACATGAACGCGGCCATGAACGCAGCCACCATCAGCCCAAGAAAACCGACGGGCATGTGCTCGACCATCACTTTCACGTAGCCCGCCTCTTTGTCGGCCAGATTTGGGTACAGGGCCATGCTCACCAAGGCCACGATGATCCACGGCCAGGGACGCAGAGCGTAGTGCGCGATGTTGAACCACAGCGTCGCCAGCAAGGAGTGTTTTTCGTCCTTCGCGGAGAAAATCCGTTGGGCGATGTAGCCGCCACCGCCCGGCTCTGCACCCGGGTACCAGGCCGCCCACCACTGCACGGCAATGTACACCAGAAACGCCGACAGGGGCATCCACTCGGCTCCAACCTGCGGGAAGAACGAGAAGAGGCTTTGCGAGTGCGGGTAGAGCTCGGCCAGTCTCTCGCGGAGACCGCTCAACCCTCCCACAGCCGACAGCCCGAAAAACGCCAGGGCAACCGAGCCCGTCATGGCGATGAAAAACTGGATGAAATCCGTGACGACCACGCCCCACAGACCGGCCAGCGTGGAGTAGATGAGCACCACCAGCAGGGCAGCCACAATGGCCTCGACTTTGCCGACACCGAGCACCACGCCGAGGATCTTGGCCATGGCCAGGGTCACCCATCCCATGATGATGGCGTTGATCGGCAAAGCCAGGTACAGAGCGCGGAATCCACGGAGCACGGCCGCCGGTTTGCCGGAGTAGCGAATTTCGGTGAACTCGACGTCGGTAAGCACGCCGGACCGACGCCACAAACGGGCGTAGAAAAACACCGTGAGCATCCCGCTCATGAGGAAGTTCCACCACAGCCAGTTGCCAGCGATTCCGTTCCTGGCAACCAGTCCGGTGACGGCCAGCGGCGTGTCGGCGGCGAAGGTGGTGGCAACCATCGACGTGCCCGCAAGCCACCACGGCAGGCTCCGTCCCGACACGAAAAAATCCACAATGCTGCCGCTGGCTCGACGCGAGAAAATGATTCCCACAAGAATCGTGATCACGAAGTACGCGGCAACAAGAAGCCAATCGGCCAGATGCATGCCCACAGCATTTCCTCCCGCTCTTCAGGTTGGCACCACGCCTGCGTCTTTGAATAAGGTCGAATTTGGATGCCACGGGGCTCTTTACTTCCAACTGGCTACTGCCGACTGCTTACTGTCAACTTCCCCACACGTTCTTTTCGCTTAACCCGCAACCACTGAGTTGAACAGCACCCCAATTCCTTCGATCTCTGCCTCAACCACGTCGCCTGGCTGCAACGGCCCCGTCCCCGCCGGTGTCCCCGTCAGGATGACGTCCCCTGGCGTGAGCGTGGCAAACTTCGAGATTTCGACCAAGATTCGAGGAATGCCGAAAACCATCTCGCGCGTGTTCGCCTGCTGGCGCACCTCGCCGTTCACGCGGAGGGTCATGTTCAGCTCCGGCGGCTCTGGAAAAACCTGCCGCGGCACGACCACCGGACCGAGGGGCCCAAACGTGTCGAAGCTTTTGGAGCGCAACCACGGCCAGCACTTTTTGAAATCGGCGAGCTGCAGATCCCTGGCGGTCACGTCGTTTGCGATCGTGTAGCCGGCCACGTACTCCCACGCCTCTTCCTCGGAGTGCACACGCCCGGCCTTGCCAACAATCACTGCCAGCTCAATTTCGTGTTCCACCGAGCCCGGCCAGTCCGGAAGCCGGATCGGCGAGTTGTGGGGCGTAAGCGCGCTGGCCAGCTTGGCGAAGATGATCGGCTCTTCCGGTACAGTCGCGCCCCACTCTTCGGCGTGGGCTTTGTAGTTGCGTCCCAGGCACAGCACTTTTTGCGGCCGACTCACCGGCAGATCAATTCGCTCTGAACCGCGCAGCTCCAGGTCGTTGAGTGACCGAAAGCTGGAGACCGTCTCCACAACTTCTTTGAATGTGTCGAGCTCGAAGAAACCCAGCTCGATCATGACCTGCAAAAACTGAAGGGTCGGCCCCTTGCCCTTTGCCGCGAATTGCTTGTAGTACTCCCACAACAGGGAAAAATTGTACCGTTTTCCATCCCACTCGACGCCGATGTAGTAGTTACCGCGGTCGTCCCGGTAGGTGAAAGCTTTTACGTTCACCGAAGCTCCCCTGACTGAACGTTGCGTAGCCTCGTCGACAAATGTTGGCAAAGTTTAGCAATTCACGTGCTAAGAAGCAAGGAGATTCGGGGAAATTCGGCCGTTCTTGCGCTGGCGCGCAGGAGGGTGACGTTCCGGTTTTGACCTCACACGGAGCCACGGTGACACGGAGAGTCTTTAGCAGCACGGACAGCGAAGGAACCGAATGCCCCGGCATCAAATCGACAGAATACACGGAAACAGGGCCAGGCATACCTTGCTTCAGCAT
>JAADFT010000067.1 GCA_013152765.1 Calditrichota bacterium
GCCACCTTCCCGCGCGGCACCGGACTCACCGGCGTAGCCTTCGGCTTCTCCTGAATGAGCAGGTTCCGTCACGGTGCCAGCAGCGTCCGCAGTTGCCGTCAAGCGGAAGCCAACGGTCCCTTCGGCCACGCCAGAGGCGACAGCTTTCCCTGCCGGGGCAGCCGTCGCCCCTACTGTCGCCCTCCCGGCAAATCGCAGCCCGGGCTTACGGGATTCTGTCGCTTCGAGTAGGACACCCGACCGACCCTCCGTTCCAGACCAAAAATCGCCCTGTTCCTGAACGGATGCCTCACCACCCCGATCCCCAACAAGCAGTACCCCCTGCGCTGCGTCAGACAGTAACACGCCAGGCAGGTCAGGCACCCCATTCGTCGCTACTCCAGCCCCACCCTGCGGAGTACCCGACAACGGCTTTGCGTCCGGACGTTGCGCTGCCGCAGTTTTCAGCACCGCCGTTCCGCTCTTCTCTGGGCCTAAACCCGGCCTGGCTGGCTCACCAGAGCCAGACGTAGCCTTCTCCACGACCGGCTGCTCCCCCTCCTGTTGCACCTGTCCTGTTACTCCATCCGCCCAACGCTCTGCTCCGGCGGCACCAGCAGGGGTGCCAAGATCCGCCACAGCGGCCAAAAGCAGCGGGGACTGGCCATCCTCACCGCCGAGGGTTGCGCCGAGCACCTCCGCCTCCAGCTTTGCCCAACTGTCCCCGAAGGCCTCGGCCAGAAAGTTCTTGAACGGCACCAGGCCCGGTCGCGGCTTGGCCACGACTGGGTGTCCGGCAAAGGAGCTCAACAAACTGTTCAGCACGTCCAGATTTTGCTGGGCGGACATTTTCAAACCCTCAGTTCAGGTTAACCAATTTGCGGGTCAGGCCAGCGGCGCGACTGGGACCGATGGCGGCCAGAAGCTTGGCCGCGTCTTTTTCGCGGCTTTTCTGCAGAACCGCCACCAGCAAGTCATCCGGAAGCCGTGCGGCCATGGCGGCCACAGCCGTGTCCGGCAGGGCCGCGAGAATGGTCGCGATCTTGCGAGCTCGGCGAAGCTTCTCCTGTTGCACTTCGCTCTTCGCATTGGCCAACTTGTCGGCCAGATTTTTGAGCTCCTCCTGCCGCCGCGTCACCTCGACCTGAAGCTGCTGCAGGACCACAGCCGTCGAGTCCACCAGGCGTTGCAGCGAATCGAGCTGTGCCCGCATGATGGCCAGCGAATCCACCTTCTGGGTCTCCGTGCTGTCGGCGTTGGCTTGCTCGCGAAGATGACGCGGTTTGAAGCTGCGGCCGTTCGCAAAGTAGAACGTGATCGTGAAAACAATCGCGAAAGAGACGAACGAACCCAGGATGGGCAACAGCATGCCGCCCCACTCGCTTGTGCGAGGTTTTGGCCTGTGTTCCGTCATTTCGCCTTGCTGCTCCGTGATCGGGTCTGCTCCAGCTGTGCACGCCACTGCCGGGCAGTAGCGATTTCGTCCAGCATCATTTGATCCAGTCGGTTCTGGCGTGCTTCGTAGGCAGCGCGGTCCCTTTCTTCCAGCTTCTCGAAAACTTTCCGCTGTTTCATGAGCTCCACCAGTTCTTCTCTCGCCCGGTTTAGCTGGTCGCTCAGTTTCGCCAGTTCGAATCGGGCTTGCTCAATTTTGCGCTGCAAACTGTCAAGAACGTTAATCTGAAACTGAAGGTCACGAGCCGAACCACCTGCCTCGCCCGCGTTCAGCCAGGCCCGCCGTTCCTCCTGCCAGGATCGTTCTAACTCCTCCAGCACCTGTTTCTGCCGAAAAACCGCCGCCTGCCGTCGGGCGACCTCCTGAGCCTTCGCCTTCTCCTGCTGGCGCCGGACGTCCAGAATTCGCTGGTAGCGAAAGCGAAATGCCACGTCTCACTTCTCCCTCGTCAAGACGCCGGTCCAGCCTGCTGGCTCAGCTCGAGCAACCGCTTGACAGTCTCCTCGAGATTGCCGCGGTCGTTCACCTCCTGCCGCAGGTAGCGGTTGATCACCGGCATCATCCGGATGGCTCGATCGATCTGCGGGTTGCTTCCCTTGGCGTAGGCACCGATGTTGATCAGATCTTCGGCCTCGCGGTACACCGCCAGAATGCCAATCACCGCCCGGGCTGCTGCCAGGTGCTCAGGCGACACCACGTCAGGCATCACCCGGCTGACGCTGGCCAGCGGGTCCACCGCAGGGTAGTGGCCCTGATTGGCGAGCCTCCGGCTGAGCACGATGTGCCCGTCCAGGATCGAGCGGGCCGTGTCGGCAACCGGGTCGTTCAGGTCGTCACCTTCCACCAGAACCGTGTACAGACCGGTGATGCTGCCGCGTTTGGCGTTGCCTGCGCGCTCGAGAAGACGCGGCAGGAGCGAAAACGTGGACGGCGTGTACCCTTTGCTGGTCGGCGGTTCCCCGATGGCCAGCCCGATTTCCCGTTGCGCCATGGCCACGCGCGTGAGCGAATCCATCATCAAGAGGACGTCCAGCCCCTGATCGCGGAAGTACTCGGCGATGGTGGTGGCAACCAACGCACCCTTCACACGGAGAAGCGGCATCTCGTCCGACGTTACCGTGACCACCACCGAGCGTCGCAGTCCCTCTTCGCCGAGGTCGCGCTCGATGAACTCGCGGACTTCGCGGCCGCGTTCACCGATCAACGCAATCACGTTCACGTCCGCGGTGGTGTTGCGCGCGATCATGCCCAGCAGCACGCTCTTGCCGACGCCGCTTCCGGCAAAAATCCCGAGTCTCTGCCCTTTCCCGCAGGTGAGCAGCCCGTCGATCGAGCGCACGCCCGTGGCCAGAATCTCGCTGATTCGCTGGCGCTCCAAAGGTTTGGGCGGCGTGTTGAAGATCGGCAAACGATCCCGAGCACGAACCGGCCCTTTGCCGTCGATCGGTCGACCGAGCCCATTCAGCACCCGACCCAGGAGTTCCCGGCCGGCGCTCACCGTGATGGTCGCCTTGCTGTTCACGACCTCCGCTCCTGGAGCGATGCCATTCAGCTCGCCGAGGGGCATGAGCAAAACGCGGCGGTCTTCGAATCCCACCACCTCTGCAAAACTGCGGTGCTGACTCCGCCGCGAGCGGATCTGGCAGAGGTCACCCATCGAGGCTACCGGACCCAGCGACTCGATCACCGTACCCACCACCCGATTCACCTTGCCCTTGGCCTGAATGGTGTTGAGCGAGGCAATGGCCTGGTGGTACTTGGCGAAGCGAGGGTCCTCTTCCACCTCCGGAATTTTCGGTCTACGCGTCGCCAAAGAGTGCGGCCTCCACTTCCGCCAGTTGCGTCTCCAGGGTGGCGTCGATCAGCCCCGTGGACGTCTCAACCAAACACCCGCCCTTGCTCACGTCTTCGTCCTCGCGGATTTCCACACCCGCGAATGTTTGAAACAGTTCGTTGTGCAGCTCCGTCGCCTGACGCAGAACGGCTGCGTCTTCGGGGTGCACACGAACCACGATCTTGTCGCGGTCTGCGATTCTGCGCAGCGCCTCGCGCACGACGTACACAATCACGTCCGAGCTCTCCGCCACCTCCCGGTGCAGGATTTTCTTGGCGATCTCGTACGCAAGCCGAACCACGGTGAGCTCGGCGTTCTCCAAAAGCTGGTGTTTCTCTTCCTGAAGCTCGTGGGCCAGGTTCTGCAGCAAGTCCGCCACCGGTTTGATTTCCTGGAGCCCCTGCCTGTACCCCTCCTGGCGGGCTTCTTCCACCGCCTGGGCCAGGCGATGCTCAAATTCTGCCTCCAGGGCTTCCAGGTCAGGCGTGTCGGCGTCCTCACGGGGAAGTTCCTGGAACTCGTTCTCCTCGGGAGGCTCAACCTCGCCCTGCTGAGGAAGCAGCTCTTCCTCCGGCGCGGTTGGCCCGAACACCTGCCGCCGGGGGCGGAAGAGCACGCGCTGCCCCTTGAGAACTGTGGCCACTCGCTCAGACAAGGATTTCCTCCGATCCGCCGCCGCGAACGATCACGATCTCGCCTTCCTCCTCCAGCGAACGCACCAGGTTGGCAATCTGGCGCTGGGCCTCTTCCACGTCCCGGACACGCACCGGGCCCATGTACTCCAGCTCTTCGCGCAACATCTCGGCGGCCCGTGCGGACATGTTTGCGAAAATCTTCTGTTTGACCTCTTCGCTGGCGCCCTTGAGAGCGAGGGCCATCTGACGCGTGTCGACCTCTTTCAGCACCCGCTGGATGCTCCGGTCGTCCAGGTACACCAGGTCGTCGAAAGTGAACATCAGGTCGCGGATGCGCTCGGCCAGATCCGGGTCGCGATTCTCGATTTCGTCAAGAATGGTCTTCTCCACCGTTTTGCCGGCCATGTTCAAGATCTCGGCCACAACCTGAACGCCTCCCGGCTCGTTCATGGCGTGCCCGGTCTCCACGCTCTCGATTTGCTGCTCCAGCGCCTTCTCCACCTCGTTCAGCAGCTCAGTCGGCACCTTTTCCATCGTGGCCATGCGGTAGATGACCTCGCGCTGCAAATCGTCTGGCAGGCGCATGATGATTTGGGCAGACTGGGCTGCATCCAGAAAGGACAGGATGAGAGCAATCGTCTGAGGATGCTCGTTCTGGATGAGATTCAAAATCTGGTTGGCGTCGGCTCGGCGCAGGAGCTGGAATCCACCAATGTGCATCGAGCGCTGCACGCGATTTAGGATCTCGCTGGCCCGGTGTGGCCCCAAAGCTTCTTGCAACAGCCTTTCAGCGTAGTCGGGACCGCCCTGCTCGATGTACTCCTGAGCCTTCATCATCTGGTAGAACTCGTCCACCACTTTGTCGATCACCGGCCCGGGGATGTCGCGCAGCCTGGTCATCTCGCGGGTGATGTCCTCGATTTCCTCCTCCTTGAGGCCCCGGGCTACCAGCGAGGCGGTTTCCACACCGAGGGCGACCATCAAAATGGCGGCCTTTTGCAGTCCCGTGAGGTTTTCGTAGGTCAGCTCGCTCATGCCTCAACGCTCTCTTGTCGCTCGATCAACCAGGTGCGCACCAGGCGCGACGCGTCTTCCGGCTTTTGCCTGGCAAAAAGGGCAACCTGGCGTCGCTTGTTCACCCGCTCAACCACCTCCGGCTCCAGCTCTGGCAGCTCTGGTCCGCGGAGTTCGGTAGTCCCCCGGGGGGCTTCGATTTGCCGGGTGACGACCGTTTGCACGCTCCGCAGCCCCGAACGCAGCAACCCCAGGAAAAGCAAGAGGGCGAGTCCCAGAGCCACCTTTTCCGCCATCTTCATCCAGAACTGCTGACGTTCCATCCGCCGAAGTTCGTCCGACTCTTCCTCCTGTGAGCGAAACGGCAGGCTTGTTACCTCGATCTGGTCACCCCGCTTGGGATCGAACCCGACCGCACTTTCCACGAGCTTCCGGAGTTGGGCCAGCTCTTCCGGACTGCGCGGCACAAACTGCGTCTCAACCTTGCCGTCTTTACCCTTGACCTTCTTGTAGTGACCATCCACTACCACAGCAACGGAAAGTCGCTTGATGCTCCCGGCGGCCTGTACGACCCGCTCCACTGTGCGGTTCAGCTCGTAGTTCGTGACGGTGGTCTCGCCGCCCGTCCCACCTTTGCCCGTCGCCGGCTGGCTGTAGGTTTCCTGACTGCGAATCGCCGGGTTCTCCGAGTCGTACTTTTCGATCGTGCGCTCAAGCTGGTTGAAGTCGAGAAGCGCGCTCACACGCACGCTCGCTTTGTCTACACCGACGACGCCTTCCAGAAGCGTGTTCAGCTTGCGCGTCAGGTAGTCTTCCACTTCTTGCTGTAACTGCAGCTGAGAGGCCGTGAGAGACGCCAGCGATTGAGCTTGCTTCGGCTCCGAAAGCGCATTCCCGTAGGAGTCCACGATCGTCACGTTGTCGGGGCTCAGTCCCTCAACGCTGCTTGCCACAAGGTTAGCGATTCCACGCACCTGCGACGGCGACAGGTGTGCACCCGGTTTCAGTTTCAGCATGATCGAGGCCGAGGGTTTGCGTTGCTGAGTGGCGTACAGGCTGCGCTCCGGGATCACCACGTGAACCCGGGCGCTACTCACTTCGGCCAGCGCCCGGATGGTCCGGGCCAGCTCACCCTCGAGCGCGCGGCGGTAGTTCAGTTTCTGCACAAAGTCGGTGACGCCGATGTTGTTGCGGTCGAAAATCTCGTAGCCCACCGTGCCCATCATCGGCAGACCCTGCCCGGCCAGCTCAAGACGTAAGTCGTACACACGTTTGGCCGGTACAAGAATGGTGGTACCACCGTCCTTGAGCTTGTAAGGCACCTTGTCTGCCTTTAGCCTCTCGACGATCGTGGCCGCATCTTTTGGATCCAGATTTGAAAACAGAACCATGTAGTTAGGACGGGTAGCCCAGCTCAGCACACCCAGCACCACCACTAAGGTCACGACGACCGAAACGGCCATCATCACCTTCTGCTTGGTGCTGAATTGTCCCCAGAGCTCGGCTGCTTTGGTGGTAAGCTTTTGCAGAAATTCTGGCATTGCCTCTCCGCCAGTTCAGTGCGTTCGTTGAGTTGCTCTGCTCCTCTCCGTTCAGATTAGCATTGCAGCCCGAGTACCCGGCTCGGTAGCTTGTTGCACTCGCTCTTCTACAGCTGCAGCCCCGCAGCCCCCGAGCTGTTCGGCGTGGGACTTCGCCCACGCCGCCGACGGCTACACCTGCATCCGCATCAGCTCCTGGTAGGCTTCGAGCACCTTGTTGCGAATTTCCATCAGCAGCTCAAAGCTGATGCCAGCTTTCTCGACGGCGATCATCACGTCGTGCAGATTCTCCGCCTGGCCGGCAGCCATGAGGCGCATCTGTTCGTCCGCCTTGAGCTGCAGGTCGTTGACGTCAGAAATCAACTGTTTGAGCGTGTCGCTGAACGAAGGGACGTCGCCCGAAGCCTGGCTCTTTTGCCTGTTGGGTCCCTGGACCTCGAGCTGTTTTAGCAAATCGACTGGATTTACGGCCACGTCGACACCTCCTCTAACCGATCAAATCCACATGCCCTGTGGAGGTCTGGTCATCCGCGGCACCAACCGCCGCTGACCGCCGGTAGGCAGCCACACCCCAGTCCGGCCCCTCTTCCGGAAAAAGCTGCGCCAGGGTCCGTCGTTCCTCGGATGAGAGCAAAGCAAGCAGCTCCGGAGCGTTCTCCGCCCTCTGGGGCTGCTTCGGTTCGTCCGTCGAAGGTGAAACAGGCGCCTTGCCAGCCGGTTTTTGCGCATCTTTGACCGTCCGCTCGAAGCGAACGCCTTCGGTCCGGGCATCTTGCCGCACCGGCTGGTTGTTTCGCACGTACTCGCGGTGCCAGGGAGAAATGCCGTTGTTGTCAACGCGCATGTGTCGTTACCTCACTCAATTCGTCGGCTACTCTGGGAAACGGTCAGCAACCTACGTCGAATTTGTTGCCTGGGGAAATCAGATGTCCAGCGCGCGTTTGGCCATGTCTTTGGCTGCGTCAATCGCCGCCACGTTGGCCTCGTAGTTCCTGGAAGCGGCGATCATGTCGACCATTTCCGTCACCACACTCACGTTCGGGTAGGCCACGTAGCCATTGGCGTTGGCATCCGGGTGCGTGGGATCGTAGACCATTCTGAAGGGGCTTGGATCGGTGGCTTCCTGCGCCTCCACGCCGCCGGCGCTTTCCTCGCGCTGAAGAATGTCGGCGTTTGGCAGGTGCCCCGGCCGGGTCGTCACGAGTTTGCCGACCACACGGCGCAACACCTGCACGAATTCGCTGCCCGGCGTTTCCTGAAACTTGACGATCCTGCGCCGGTAGGGCTGCCCATTTGCCGTTCGCGTGGTCTCAGCGTTGGCGATGTTGCTGGCGATCACGTTCAGCTTGCGCCGCTGCGCAGAAAGACCGCTGGCGCTCACATCGATTGCTGAGAAAATGCCTCTTAAGCCCATGAAACCACTCCTCGTTTTCT
>JAADFT010000068.1 GCA_013152765.1 Calditrichota bacterium
TTGTTCGTGGTCGGGTAAGCCCAAGGTGAGAGGGCGGACTGTGGGACCACCCGGCGACAGCCTTGCCGTTTGCGTGTGATCACCTGAAACTGTCTTTTTTCGGACGTTTTGCCCCACCGAACTGATTTTTCTCTTGACAAACTGGGACAAATCTGCTATCTTCAACCACAGCTCACCACTTTTCCCCACTTTCCACCACAGGGCCGGGAACCAAGAGGGCTTTTCCAATGACAAACGAGCTCGAGGGGTACTATCGGTGCTCGATCGACGACAAAGGGCGCATCGCCTTTCCCGCGCCTTTTCGGAAAGCCCTTTCCGCCCAGGCGCAGGAAACGCTGGTCCTGATCAAGGCGGTGGAGCCCTGCCTGTACGTTTTTCCCCTCGACCTGTGGCAGAAGTTCAAAGCGCGCATTCTGGAAAAGCCCATGGATTTTAGGACCAAACTCGCCGTCACACGGATGTGGGGGCTGAATTTGAAGTACGCAAGCCTCGACAAACAGGGCCGCATCCAGATTCCTGCGGATTTTGCGGCGCACGCCAAGCTGGAGGGGGAAGCTGTCGTCGGGGGCGCCTTCAATCGTTTCGAGATCTGGAATCCGAAACTTCTGGAGCAGGAGCTGCAGAAGTCGGCGGACACGTTCATGAACGCCCTGGGTGAGATGCTGGATGTTAGCCCCTGACGGCACATGACAGGCAGGACCGGGAATGGCGAGGGGGATTCGCCTTACCACCGACCGGTTTTGGTGGAGGAAGTGGTTGGGTTGCTGGTTGTGGAGTCCGGCGGTGTGTACGTGGACGCCACACTCGGCGGTGGTGGTCATGCCGAGGCAATTCTGCGATCACTGGGCCCGCAGGGGCGCGTCGTCGGAGTCGATCGCGACCCGGAAGCGATCGCTCACGCCGCAGACAGGCTGGCTGCTTTCCGGGAACGGTTCACGGCGGTCCAGGCTCGCTTTTCTGAGCTCAGGGAAGCGCTGGCGGCGCAGGGCATCGACTCCGTCTCAGGGATTCTGTTCGATCTCGGTGTCTCTTCTCACCAGCTCGACACACCGTCCCGTGGGTTCAGCTTCGACAGGCCTGGTCCCCTCGACTTTCGGATGGATTCGCGAAGTGCGCTTACGGCTGCGGACGTCGTGAACACCTGGTCGGAGCGGGATCTGGCGGAGGTTCTGTGGAAATACGGCGAGGAACGGCGGTCGAGAAAGATCGCCAGGGCCATCGTGACGGCCAGGCAGCGACGTCGACTGGAAACGACGGCAGACCTGGCTGATGTGGTTCGATCCGTGACGCCCGCACCACACAGGGCGAAAACCCTGGCCCGGGTGTTTCAGGCGATTCGGATTGTGGTCAACGAGGAGCTGGACGAGCTTGAAAAGGGACTGGCGGCGGCTCTGGATCTTCTCAAACCAGGCGGCCGGCTGGTGGTAATTGCCTACCACTCGCTCGAAGACCGCATCGTGAAGCAGTTCTTCAAGAGAGAGGAGCCGCACTGCATTTGTCCTCCTGAGCAGCCTGTGTGTACGTGTGGGCGACCCGGGAGACTGCGCATTTTGACCAGGAAGCCGGTTGTTGCGAGCGACGAAGAAGTGAGACAAAACCCGAGGGCAAGGAGTGCTCGTCTCAGGGCAGCGGAGAAGCTCTCTGCGTAGCCGACGCGCGGTGAGGGAGCTGAGAACCGAGTACGGCGACCCCGCCGAGCGGGCTCTTCGCACCGTGCGCACCCCGCGACGCGCGGTTCACCGGCGAGCTGGTGGCGCGTCGGAGTGGGCGTCGCTGCGTACGTGGGCGCTGGCGCTTGGCTTTTTCCTGCTCTTTTCGATCCTGATGATTGCTCAGCGTGTCCAGGTCATCCGTTTGGGGAGGGAGATTGAGCGACTGCAGGCGAAACGTCGTGAACTCGTGGACGAGGTGCGCGACCTGGACTGGAAGTACTCAGAAGCGACGAAGTACGACATCATCCGCCGCCGGGCGCGAGCGGAGCTTGGCTTTGTCGACCCTCCAGTGCGTGACCTCTACGTTGATCCGTGAGCGCGCGCGAACGAGTGTTCGGGCACAGGTGCGGCAGTGACTGATGCGAGAGCGCCAGGAAGAACAGATTTGGCGGAAGCTACACCGGCGGCAAACCGTAGTTCTGGTGTCGTTCCTTTTGCTTTGGGTCCTGATTCTCGGTCGGCTGGCCCAGATCCAGCTTTTCAGGAGATCGCGCTACGTGAGGATTGCGGAGCGACAGTACACCAGCATCATCAAGGTTGAGGCCGACCGTGGTCTGATTCGCGACCGCAGCGGCCGTCCGCTCGTCCTCAACCGCACCACGTTCTCGCTTGCTGCCGACCCGAAGGTGGTAGAGCAACCGAGTGAAACGGCTGCAGAAGTCAGCAAGATTGTGCGGATCAGCCGGGCCCGACTCCTGCGTGCTCTCACCCAGAAAAACACGCGCTTCGTGTGGCTTGCACACGGGCTGACGCGTCAGCAGGCCAGTCGACTCAGGGCTCTCGAGATCCCGGGGTTGAGGATCGTACGAGGCACTCGTCGCGCTTACCCGCACGGCAGCCTGGCCAGCCAGGTGCTGGGTTTTGTGGGGCGGGACTTCCGCGGCCTCTCCGGGATCGAGCTGGCGTTCGACGCGGAGCTGCGGGGGAAGCCCGGTTTGGCGTACCTTCAGCGCGACGCCCGGCGTGGGAGCTACCTGGAGGTCAGCTACCCTTCGCGGGAGGCCAAAGCCGGAAACGACGTCGTCCTGACGCTGGACTACACGATCCAGGAGATCGTGGAGGAAGAGCTGGAGCGGACGGTTGAGCAGTACCGCGCGAAAGACGGTACCGTGGTCGTGGTACGGCCGTCCACCGGCGAAATTGTGGCAGTTGCTTCCATGCCGAGTTTTGACCCGTCACGGGCGGAACGATTCGCTCCCGAGCGCTGGAAGGTGCGTGCCATTACGGACACGTACGAACCCGGATCCACTTTCAAATTGATCACGATGAGTGCGGTGCTGCGAACTGGCCTTCGCAGGCCGGACGACGTGATCGACTGCCGCGGTGGCAGGATGCTTTACCGCGGCAAGTGGTTCCGGGACACGCGGCCACACGGCAGGCTCTCGGTGGAGCAGGTTTTCGAAGTGTCCAGCAACGTCGGGACGGCTCAACTCGGGCTGGAGCTGAAGCCCGTGGACCTCTACGCCATGGCCCGCGACTACGGTCTGGGAACCAAAACGGGCATCGAGCTCACCGGCGAGGCTGAGGGTTTTCTCAAACATCCCTCCCGCTGGAGCGGCCTGACGCCGGCCATGATGGCGATTGGCTACGAGGTGGCGGTGACGCCGCTGCAAATGGCCATGGCCTACGCAGCGGTGGCCAATGACGGAATTTTGATGAAACCGCACATTGTGCGTGAAGTACGAGATCACAGCGGCCACGTTCTGAAAAGGACGAAGCCCGAGCCGGTTCGGCGGGTGCTGACGGAGGCCGAGGTAGCCGAGCTGAAGGAAATGCTACGCGGCGTCGTGGAGCGGGGCACCGGGCGCAACGCGGCCATTCCGGGTGTCGCTGTGTTCGGGAAAACGGGCACGGCGCAAAAATTCGATCCGAAGATCGGCCGGTACGTGTCGAGTCGGCACGTGGCGTCGTTCATCGGGTTCTGCGAATCGCCACGCGACACGCTGCTCGTGGCCGTGGTGATTGACGAGCCGAAAGGAGCGTACTACGGTGGGTCGGTCGCGGCGCCAACCTTCCGGCGCATTCTGAAACGCGTGTTGCGGCTCGGAGAGGGCTGGCAGCCGCCGACGCACATTGTGAAAGTCGGTAGAGAGGAGCAAGGCGCTCAGCGCGACACGACCCGCACCAGCGCGCCCGCTCCAAAAACTGTGGTGCTACCCGACGTGACCAATCGCCGCGTGGACGTGGCTGAACGGCTCCTGCGCGAAATCGGGCTGAAGGTGGAAACGCAGGAGAAGGGCATGCTGGTGGCGCGCCAGGAACCAGCTGCCGGACGGACGGTGCCGGTCGGCACACAGGTCCGGCTGACGCTGTACAGCCCGTCAGGTAACGGCGGTATTACGGTGGCCATGCCCGACCTGGTGGGACGCAGCCTGCGCGAGGCAATTGGCCTGCTGGCTTCCCGCGGACTAACGGCGGAAGTGGTCGGTTCGGGAACAGTGGTGGCGCAGGAACCAGAAGCCGGACGCGCCGTGGAGCGCGGTCACCGCTGTCGGCTGCGCTGTTCGCCGCGAAAACCTGTTGTGGCGGGCGTGCCCAGCACAAACTGAGTTACGAATGGACTACGCGATCGACGAACTTCTCGACGCTTTGCCCGAGGTCTTCCGCTGGAGCGGACCGGCGAAGGACAGGACCAAACGGTTTCGCGGTGTCTCGACGGACAGCCGGAAAATCCGGTCGGGCGACCTTTTTGTGGCACTCCGGGGTGAGCGTTTCGACGGCCACGAGTTTGTGGAGACGGCTCTGCAGCGCGGCGCGGTAGCTGCGGTTGTTGACGAGACGTGGGCTTCGCAGGAGCAGCGTGAAGATGCACTTCCCCTCCTTGTTGCGGACGACACCCTGCGCGCGCTGAAGGCTTTGGCGAATTTCCACCGCCGTCACTTCGACTTGCCCATTCTGGCCTTGACGGGAACGGTGGGCAAAACCACGGCGAAAGAGTTGATTGCGGCCGTGCTGGCCAGGCGCTTTCGGGTGCTGCGCAACGAGAGCTCGTTCAACAACGCGGTGGGCGTTTCGCTCACGCTTTTTCGCCTGGAGCCGGAGCACGAGCTCGCGGTCACGGAAATTGGTACGAATCATTCCGGCGAAATCTACGACCTGACAGGCGTCGTGGAACCGACGGCTGGCTTGCTTCTCAACATCGGCCGCGGCCACCTCGAGTACTTCGGCAGTGTAGAAGGTGTGCTGCGTGAAAAGCTGGATCTGGTCCGCTGGCTTCGGGAACACAAGCGTGGGCCTGTGTTCGTGAACCTGGACGACCCGCTCCTCGCCAGCAACCTGCCGGAAGGCGTGGAAGCGGTGACCTTCGGCCAGTCCGAAAACGCCAACGTTCAGGTGAAACTGCTCGACGTGCAGGATGGTCGGGCTGTGCTGGCTTTTCGAGGACAGCGGGTGAAACTCGCCATTCCCGGAGCGCACCACGTGACGAACGCAGCGGCTGCTGTTGCAGTTGGCCTGCACTTCGGGGTAGGCGAAGGTGAAATCGCGGCGGCTTTAGCCGAAGCGGGTCCGGCCGCTCACCGCGGGCAAATCGTGCAGGTAGCTGGCGTGACGCTGGTGGACGAGACGTACAACTGCAACCCCGAGAGTGCGCGCGCCGCTTTGAGGCTACTGCGCAGCCTGGAGGGGGAGCGGCGAATCGCGGTTCTCGGCGACATGCTGGAGCTCGGCGACGTGGCCGAGGAGGAGCATCGGGCGCTGGGAAAAGATCTCGAAAGCTACGGCGTGGACAGCCTGTTCGCTTTCGGGCCGCTGTCCTCTTTCACGGTGAAGGGGGCGAGGGAAACAGGCGTTCGGGCTTTTCACTTCGACGACAAGGACGCTTTAACGGAAGCGTTGCTGGCTTCGACGAAGCCGGGCGACGTCGTGTTGTTCAAAGGCTCGCGGGGAATGCGAATGGAGGAGGTGTACGAGAGAATTCGGGACGCGCTCAGCAAAAGGGAAACGTGAGGAGGCGCCGTGCTCTACCACCTGCTGTACCCGTTGAAGGTGTACGTGTCGTGGCTGAACCTGATGCGTTACATCACCTTTCGGTCGGGGGCAGCGGCCATCACGGCTTTGTTCATCAGCTTCATCGTGGGCCCGTGGATCATCCGGAAACTGCGCGAGCACCAGATTGGTGAGGAAATCCGCCCTGAGGGGCCAAAGTCGCACCTTTCCAAGGCCGGCACCCCCACGATGGGTGGGCTGATCGTGCTGACGGCGGTTCTGGTGCCAACTGTTCTGTTCGCGCGCCTTGACAACATCTACGTGCTGCTCATCTTGCTGGCCACCGTGAGCATGGGCGCCGTTGGGTTCCTGGACGACTACCTGAAGGTCGTCAAGAAAAAGCCCAAGGGCCTGATCGGGCGCTACAAACTGGCCGGTCAGATCACGCTGGGCCTGATTGTTGGCTCGGTCCTGTACTTTCACCCGCAGTTCGCCGAGTACCGCTCGGTGACGACGGTGCCGTTTTTCAAAGACCTGGTGTTCGACTTTGGCATTTTCTACATCCCGGTGGTGGTTTTCGTCATCACGGCCACCTCGAACAGTGTGAATCTGACCGACGGGCTGGACGGGCTGGCGATTGGCTTGGTGGCGATTGCCATCACGGCATTTGCTGCGATTAGCTACGTGAGTGGTCGCGTGGACTTCAGCGACTACCTGAACATCATTTACCTGCCCGGGACCGGCGAGCTGACCGTTTTTTGCCTGGCGATGATTGGGGCGGCGCTGGGATTTTTGTGGTACAACAGCTACCCGGCAGAAGTGTTCATGGGCGACACCGGGGCACTGGCCATCGGTGCTGCGCTTGGCACCGTGGCGGTGCTGGTTAAAAAAGAGCTGCTGCTGGTCATCATCGGCGGCGTTTTCGTGGCCGAGAGCCTGAGCGTGATGATTCAGGTGTACTCGTTTCGCCACTGGGGCAAGCGCCCTTTCAAAATGGCCCCGATTCACCACCATTTTGAGCTCAAGGGTTGGCCGGAACCGAAAGTGGTGGTGCGGTTCTGGATCGTTGGCATTTTGCTGGCGCTCTTGAGCCTGACTACTTTCAAGATCCGTTGAGAAGTCGAAAGTGCGAGGCTGCATTTGGTAAGGGCTGACTACAGACGCGCGCCGGACAAGGTGCTGCTGATCGCCATTGCTGCTCTGACGGTGATCGGCATCGCGATGGTGTACAGCGCCAGCTCGTACAAGGCCTTGCGCGCGTTCAACGACAGCACTCACTACCTGAAATTGCACGTGCTGCGCGTTCTGATCGGCGGGGTAATCCTGACGGTCGGGATGACGGTGAACTACCGCGTGTGGCTGCGGTTGTCGCCGATTCTGCTGTTTGGGTCGTCGATTCTCCTGGTTTACGTGCTGGTGGGCGGCCCCGGAGTGCGAACCATCAACGGCAGTCGACGGTGGCTGGAGCTGCCGCTGTTCAGGGTGGAGGTTTCCGACCTGGCCCGCTACGCCATGCTGTTCTTCCTGGCAGCGGTACTGCCGCGCGTGCGAGAACGGCTGAAGGATTTCCGGCACGGGTTGCTGCCCTTCGTTGGGCTGCTCGGGTTTCTGGCAGCTTTGATCAAGCTCGAGCCGGACACGAGCACGGCGGTGATTTTCTTCGGCCTGGGGATGTTGATGCTGTACCTGGCCGGGGCTCGACTGCACCACCTGGTAGTGATCTTCTTGATTCTGGGCACCCTGGCTGTGGCGGACACGCTGCGCAATCCTTACCAGCGGCGTCGAATCGACAACTTCGTCGACGCCGTGAACGGAAGGAGGGTGGACTACCACGCGCGGCAGGCGGAAGTTGGTCTGGGGATTGGCGGACTGGTTGGCGTCGGGTTGGGGCAGAGCAAACAGAAGCTCTTTTTCCTGCCGGAGCCGTACACGGACTCCATTTTTGCTATTCTTGGCGAGGAGCTGGGCTTTTTCGGCAGTTTGGTGGTGATCGGGCTGTACGTCACGGTGCTGGTACGCGGCTTTCGAATTGCCAGGGCCGCGCCCACCGAGGAAGCGCAGTTGCTTGCTCTCGGACTGACGCTGGCTTTCACGACCTACGCCGTACTGAACGTGGCGGTCATTTCCAGCCTCGTGCCAGCCACCGGCATCCCGCTGCCTTTGGTGAGTTACGGCGGCAGCAGCCTGTTGACCAACATGGCGGCATTGGGCGTGCTGCTGAACATTTCGCGGCAGACGAATCCCAGTTTCGCCCCAGTTTCGCGCGCTACCCGAGTCGCTCGGATTACCGGGCGCGGCTGGTGCGCCGGGGTTTTGCGGACTGACGAGGAGGCCTGTCCGCAGTAGCGAGGAAGACCTGAGACCGCAACGAGAAACTACCTGCCAATGCTGAGCGGTGCGACGACGCGACGGTGTGCGGCTTTGCGGTGACGAGGCTTTGCTTAATAAGGACGTTCTTTTTGGCGGTTGGTGAGTCTGCTTTTGACACGTGGCGGTAACTGCGGAGGCGGGTTGAGCACGAGCGAACAGGAGCGGCTGCGCGTCATGATTGCCGGTGGTGGCACCGGCGGCCACCTTTTCCCCGCTCTTGCAGTAGCGGAAGCCGTCCAGAAGCTGGCCCCGGGCACGCGGATTCTGTTCGTGGGCAGCGATCGAGGGCTCGAAGCACGGCGGTTCCCTCGCGAACGTTACGAGCTGGCGCTGCTGCCTGTGCGAGGGCTTAGCCGGCGAAACCCGCTTGCGAACGTGGTTGTGCTGGGGCGGTTTCTGAGCAGCCTGTGGAAAGCCTGGAAGCTTGTGGGACGATTTGATCCACACGTGGTGCTCGGCGTAGGCGGGTACAGCAGCGGGCCCGCGTGCTCTGTGGCGCTGCTCCGGCGGCGCCCGCTGGCGCTGCACGAGCAGAACAGTTACCCGGGGTTGGTGACACGGAGGTTGTCTCGCTGGGCGAAGGAGGTTTACCTCAGCTACGAGCAGGCGGCTGAATTCCTGAGCAAGAAGGCGCGCTGGCTGGTGACGGGGAATCCCCCTCGCGCTGGCCTGAAACGCGTTCCAAAAAAGGATGCCCGGCAGTTTTTTGGTTTACCGGTTGATGTGCCCGTAGTGTTCGCGTTCGGTGGGAGCCAGGGAGCGCGGGGCATAAACGAAGCCTTGCTGGACGCGCTCCCTGAGCTTCTGACCGACACGACCACCCACTTCCTGTGGGCCGTCGGCCGGTACGACCTCGACCGGGTGAAGGAAGCCCTGGCGAAGCTCGACCCGGAAGGGAAGCGGGTGCGGGCGTTCGAATTCGTGGAAAACATGGCCGAAGCCTACAGCGCTGCCGATCTGGTGATTTGCCGAGCAGGTGCCACCACGCTGTCGGAATTGACGGCGCTGGGTGTGCCTGCGCTTCTGGTGCCCTACCCGTACGCGGCGGGAGACCACCAGCGGGCGAACGCACGTGCCTTAGCCGAAGCAGGTGCTGCTGTTGTCGTGGATCAGTCTGAACTCAGCGGAGAGCGGCTTGCGCGCGAAATCCGTTCCCTGCTGGCGAACGAGCAGCGGTTGCAGAAGATGGCTGAAGCTGCCAGGTCGCTCGCCCGGCCCCGGGCCGCACTGGACATTGCCGAGCGACTTCTTCGCCTGGCGCGAGAGAGAGCGGCGGAGCAGTCATGAACTGGCGCGAACGCCTGGCGCGGGAACTCAGTGGAGCCGTGCTCTTTGAAGAGCCTTTGGCCAGGCACACGACCTACAAGATTGGTGGCCCAGCCGAGGTTTACGCACGTCCGAGCACGCTGGAAGACGTGCGCAAGTTGCTCCGAATCGCAACGGAAGCCTCTGTGCCGGTCTTCGTAATCGGTGAAGGCTCGAATTTGCTGGTCAGTGACGCTGGTGTGCGTGGGGTGGTCCTGGATCTGCGGGACGCAGCCGGTCAGCTCGTGATCCGTGACGAGGAGGTGGAGGTTGGCGCTGGATTGCCGCTGCAGCAGGTGGTCGAGACCACGGCGCGCGCTGGACTCGCCGGGTTGGAGAATCTGGCCGGAATCCCGGGCACGGTCGGTGGCGCTGTTGTGATGAATGCAGGCGCCTTTGGAACGGAGTTTTTCGACCTGGTGTCCGACATTGATGTCATGACATCAGCCGGAGAAGTGCACACGATTCGGCGCGAACAGTTGGACGTAGGGTACCGGAGAGGCTACGTTCCAGCAGACGGCGTGATCCTGGCAGCCCGCTTGCGGCTGAGACAG
>JAADFT010000069.1 GCA_013152765.1 Calditrichota bacterium
CGTCCCTCCGACAGTCAACCACGGAATTCGCGTGAGCGCACGTCCCTCCAAAAAGTTGAACAGCATGCGGGCGTCCGTGTACACGCATCCGCGTTTCAGTGTCTTGCCTCTGCGACCTCGGCGTCTCCGTGGTTGTTCACCTTTCACACGCCCGGACGCGCAAGACGCGTCCCTCCGGTTTTCATTTCGCGCGGGGGCACGGTGACACGAGCAGTTGTTCTTACTTCTGGGGCCGACGAAGAGCTTTACCCGGACATTGCCCTTGTGTTTTTGTTGCCAGCTCGTTAAGTTTACACGGCGTTGTTGGCGCCAGGGACGGCCTGGTGCTGGAAACCTCTGAAAGGTTAAGGTTGAAGTTCCGCGCGAAATGCACACCAGCAGGTGCGACCGGAGCCAACAGCAGGCACGGATCGGCCGGACTTTCCAACACAGCGAAGGGTGCTCACATCATGAATCGCAGGCTCATCACCGCTTTCCTGGTCTCTGCTCTGTTTCTGTCACTTCAAGGTTGTGCGATTTTCCGTCCACCTCCCCCGCTTACGCCGCAACAAATCGAAAACGCCAAAAGAGCTGGACTCACTCCGAAGCAACTCCGCAAGCTGATCAGGAAGCCGCTCTACAAATTCAAGCCGCAGGAGCTGGATCGCTACCTCGCCTACCTTCAACTGGCTGAGCCGAATCTGAGGCTTCGCATTCAGCGACTGGCCCGACAGATGGTAGGGCAGCCCTACAGGATCTTCCTCCTCGGCGAGTTTCCGTTTGAGCTGTACGATCCGGATCCGCTTTTCAGTCTGGACCACAGCGACTGCGTGGTGTTCTCCGAACACATGTACGCCATGGCGCTGGCACACGACTGGCCGTCGTTTTTCACACTGCTGCAACGCATCCGGTACAAAGACGGCGAAATCAGCATGCTCACCCGCAACCACTACACGGAAGCGGACTGGGACCCGAACAACGACTGGCTGGTTCAGGATGTGACCGAGCTTCTGGGGGGAGAACACACCCGGCGCGACACGGTTGTGATCGACCGGGCCAGATTTTTCAAACGCTGGGACATCGGTCAGTGGATCAAGCCCGACACCATCGTACTCACCTGGATTCCTTACCAGTTCGTTCCTCAGATTCTGGACAGTCTCCAGCCCGGCGACTTCGTGAACGTGGTGCGCGGCTACGAGGACGGGCGCTGGGTTGGGCACGTAGGGCTGATTACTGTCGGCGAACGTGGCACGCGGAATTTTTTGCACTCGACCCCACCGAAGGTCAAAGAGCAACCCCTGCTGGAGTACATCACGCACTGGGAACGCCTGAACGAAGAGCGCAGGGCTTACAACGCGAAAGTCGAACGGGAGAATGCAAAACGTCGTGCTGAAAATGAGCGGCGTCGCGCCGAAGCCGCCAGGTCCGGAAAACGGCCAAAGCTGAAACCTCTGCTTCGCAAGAAACCGCTTCTGTGGGGTTTCAAATTTCTCCGCTTGCGGCCAGATCCGCTGAAAGAACTGCGGGCCCGGGACGGCTCAGAATTCCCGCGGGTCGTGGCCCCAAGGTGGCCGTGGCAGCATTTGGAGACGGACAGCCTGCTAACGCCAAAGGAGGTCGAGCCATGAACCGGATGAAGAGAACTGTGCACGCGGTTGTTTTGTTGCTCATCTTTGCCCTCGTCCTGCTTCCGGCGAGTCAGGTCGGGGCACAAACCAAAAAAGCGCCGTGGAAACTGGCGCTCCACTCCGTGAGTTACGCCGGCTTCTGGCGCGGACAGGCTTACCTGCCCCTGGACAAGTTTCTGGAGAAAGCCAAAGAACTCGGCTTCGACGCTGTGATGCTCATGGCCAAGGATCCCCACCTTTCCGTTCTGAAGTACGACGAGGCCGCCCGCGCCCGCCTTCGGGCTAAGCTCGACGAGCTGGGCCTGGAGGTGGCCATCATCGCGGGGTACACCGATTTCACCGGTGGAGTCGATCACGGCGGCATCCCCATTTGCGAAATCCAGGCGAGCTACGTGGGGCAACTCGCCAAGCTTGCGCGCGACCTCGGCTGCGACAAGGTGCGGATCTTCACCGGATACTACCGGCCAGGTGTGCCCTACGACAAGCAGTACGGGATGGTCGTGCGCGGACTGAAACTGGCTGCCAAAGAGGCCGCGAAATACAACGTCACCCTGGCGGTGCAAAACCATCACGACATTGGCAATTACCACGACGAGATGCTGTGGCTGCTGCGCGAGGTGAATGAGCCGAATGTGAAAGCCGCTTTCGACGCCTGGACACCCACGCTACAGGGACTCAGCTCCAAAGAACTGGCAGAGGCCGTCAAGAAAATGGGGCCTTACCTGGTCCACACCACCGTAGCGGACTACGTGCGTTTCCCGCGCTTCGCCTACGAATCCGAGCTTACGAACTTCAAACCACTGCAGCCGATTGTGCGCGCAGTGCCAGTGGGCGAAGGCATCATCGACTACAAGACGTTTTTCCAGGCGCTGAAAGACATCGGTTACAAAGGGTACGTGGCGTACGAGATGTGCGAAGTGCTGAAAGGCGGCGGCAGTCTGGAGAATCTGGATCGCACAGCCAGGCATTTCGTCGAGTACATGCGCAACCTCGACCTGAAGTAGGCGCTTTGTAGCTTCCTTAACAGAGGAGGAGGCAAACGATGAGTGATCTTTCGCGAAGGGGTTTCTTGTCCGTGTCGGCGGGTACCGCAGCGGCCGCGCTGGTTGGAGCGGCTGTGCCGGAGGTAGCCCAGAGCGGGCAAAAGCAGGACACGACCAAACTCGGTACCCTGCACGTGGGCATGGTGACGTACAACCTGGGGCGCCACTGGGACATCGACACGATCATCAAGAACTGCACCGAGGCGAAGTTCGAAGGCGTGGAGCTACGCAGTACGCACGCGCACGGTGTGGAAAGCAACCTGCCCAAGCCCAAACGACTGGAAGTGCGCAAGAAGTTCGAGGATTCGCCGGTCCGCCTGCTGGGTCTGGGGACAGCTTTCGAGTTCGACTCGCCGGATCCGGCGATTGTGCGCAAAAACATCGAAGGCGCGAAGGAGTACGTAATCCTGTGCAAAGACGTGGGTGGCTTCGAGATCAAGGTGAGGCCAAATCACCTGCACAAGGACGTGCCCGAAGAAAAGACGCTGGAACAAATCGGCAAGAGCTTGCGGGAACTGGGCGAATTCGCGCAGGACTACGGCGTGAAAATCTGCCTGGAAATTCACGGACGGGGCACCAACCACGTACCCAGGATCCGCAAGATCCTGGACTACGCGAATCACCCGAACGTGTGGGTCACCTGGAACTCCAACCAGTCCGACCTGGAGGATAGCGGTCTGGAAAGCAACTTCAATCTGGTCAAGGACCGGATTGGAATGGTGCACATGCGGGACCTGTACCTCGAGGAGTACCCCTGGCGAAAGCTGCTCAACCTGCTGCGGACATCGGGTTACAACGGTTACTGCCTGGCGGAGATCCCTGAAAGCACCGACCCCGTCCGGGTGATGAAGTACTACCGTGCCCTCTTCCTCGCCTACCAGGATCTGCTGTAGCGCAACGGTTTCCAGCGCGGCAGCCGGCCGTCGCCAGCCGGTTGCCGCGGAATTCGCCGTGCACCCATCTGATTTAGACCCCGCAGGTCAGCCCTTCTTCGACAGATTCACGTGATCGAAACAAGCGGTGCTACGTGTCTTCTCAAAGCTGCACTCGTCAGAACGAGCTCAGCGTGTCTGAAAAGCGCGACGCCCCGGTGTGGCAAAGTCGATTTCGGTGGGCCAACTGTTCTGGCCCGGCTCAGGAGAAACGCTGGTGGGCGCCGGGAAGCGGCCCGTGCGCGTGAGCGGAAATCAGGCTAAGTAGCGCACAGAGCAGCACAAGCACGACAAGCGTTCGAAACCACGTGCTCCAGGTGAGCGAACGGACTTCGCCGAGTGGAAAAAGTTCGGCCCGGCGCAGGCCAGTGAACCAGAGCAGCAGAGCAACGGCGAGCAGGCCCCAGTAGATGACCTGTTCCGGCTGACCTGCCAGGTTCACGAACACGTTTTTCTTAATGTGACTCATCAGGATGTAGTACGTCGCGTACCCGAAAACGGCCCAGGCCGCGGCCCGTCGGAGCGCGCTGTCTCCCTCCCACTGCACGCGCCGCCAACCGACGATGCCTGCGACGAGGACAAAAGTTGCCAGCGCAATCGCCCCTGCAAGCTGCAGAAATGCCACCCGACCCGGGGCACTCAAGCCGAGCTTCTGGGCTGTGCTGAGCAATTCCCGGTAATCGAGCGCCTGGTCGATGTTCAGCGCCGGAATCAGTGCGAGCAGAACCACCAGCCCGAAGCCGTTGGTGGCGCGCGCCACGGGACCTGAGCGCGGCCAATCGGTTGTGAACACGCCGTAGGCCATTCCGGCGCCACCGCAAAAGCCCAAAGTGAACTCCATGACATTCCACCAGTTGAAGGCCATGCCGGAGGCGCTGCCGAGCGTCTGCAGAAAGTTGCCAAAGGCAAAGCCAAATCCTGCTCCCAGCGCCGAGAACCAGGCCAGACGCAGGCTCCGGAAGAAACCGTGACGCCACGCGTACCAGGCCAGCGCGACAGCTGCTCCGAGGCAACCTGCCCAGAGTTCGGACCGCGGCGGCGTCATCCGCCAGCCGAGCTGGTAGATCAGGAACCCCCAGAACAAGAAGCCTCCGGCGAGCATCTCCGTCAGCAGCCGCGGCCAGTCCGGACGACGCTCCTCGGAACTTTCCAGGGCCAGACCAAGGAGCCCTCCACCGACGAACCCGTACAGGCCACCTACCACGGCGAGCATCGAGAGGCCGTAGAAGACGTTGCCAAAATCCTGAGCGCGTCCGTAACCCACGATGATTCCGTAGCTCATCATGCCACCTACACCCCACCCGATGGCGCCGATCGCACCAAGCCACGGAAGCCGTTTGAACCAGTCCAGCCGTCCGGATGCGGCCACGACTGCCAGTGCTCCAACCCCTCCAGCCCAGGCGGCGCCCTGCTCGTGGCCGAAGTGGCCGCGCACAGCCCAAGCAAGCCCCAGCAGAACAGCGACAAACAGAATCGCGCGCACTCGCATTTTCGGCCTGCCCTCCCACTTGGTCGTTGCGTTTACGTTGACCGTGTGCCGAAACGTAACACCTTTCGGGCAAGAAAGCAAGAGCCCGACGCCGAGTGGGACGTCGGGCTCCTGGGAGACACTACGCGGTTCGAAGGGAAGAACTACTTCTCGCCGTGCATGGCATGCCTGTGACGCAGCAGCTCCGCCTCTTCTTTGATCTTGGTGAGATCCTTGCGCATTTCGTTCCAGCCGTACCAGAAGGTGTAGTCCGGGTTGGCGTGAAAGGATCCCTGGAAGGTCCGCATCCGGTGTTTGAGGAACATCTCGAAGAGGTCTTGCTCGATGCCGGTAGCGGCTTCGTTGAAGGTGAGCAGATCCGGGTACGCGTAGGCGTAGGAATCCGGCTTCTTCAAAATGCCGTCTTTGTAGAGACCAGCCACGGTCTCGATGGCCTCGGCCATCAGGCGGTCGGCCTGCCGAATGATCTGGTCGCTCTTTTCAAGTTCTGCTTTAGCGAACGACTCAGAGTGGCACTGCGAACAGGTGGCCACCATTTTGTCCCGTTCCTTTTGCCACGAGGCCTGGTCCAGACGGGCAATGTCCGCGGCCTTCACGGCTTCGAGGCGGGCCGTTGGTTTGCCATCCGGATCGAGCACGCCGAGTGCCTTCAGAATCGTCACCCGGTCGGCAGCCCACTGTTTGTCCTCGGGCATTGGCAGACGAACCGCCAGAAAACCCCAGGCCGTGCGGACCTCGTGGTTGCCATTCTGCATGTGGCAGGTTTGGCACTTGGGTGCTGCGGCCGTCTCGGGCAACACGCCCTTCCTCTTCAGTTCGTAGCGAATGCCGTGTTTCGATGTGGAGTACATTTCCCACTGCGGGTGATCGAAGCCCATGTGGCAGGTAGCGCAGGCTTCCGGCTGACGCGCTTCTTCCGCCGAAAACGTGTGCCGCGTGTGGCAGGCATCGCAGCTCGCCACGCCGTGCTTGATTCCCTGCGCTTCGAGCTTCTTGATGTCTTCGGGGCTCTTCAGCCCGATGCCGTGGCAGGAGCCGCAGCCTTTCTGGCCCTCGATCAGCTCCATCGGCTGGTAGTGTGTGGCTGGCATGGCGTTCATCGAGATCCACGCCAGAGCGTGTTTCCCGCGTTTGAACTCCGCCACCTTGTCCTCGTGGCACTGCGCGCAGACATCCGGAGTGGGCAAGGAAACCTTGTCCACGTCCTGGGCTGACGTGTGCGCTGTGCCGTGGCAGACGTCGCAGGTGACTCCGTTGGCGGCGTGTTTGCTGGCCTGCCAGTCCTTGACCTGGATGGGCGTAACGTCTTGTTTGGCGTGACACGTCACGCAGGCGTTCTCCGCCGTCGCAACCCCGGCCACAAAGAACACCAGCGCCAGGTAGACCAGCACAGCAAACGCACTTGAAAGCGACTTCCTGTTCATGCCCTACCTCCTTACGTTGGTTTGACTGCCCGACCACTCGTGAAACAGTTGCGGCAAATCCCGGGCCCCGGTTGCTGCGAGCCCCAGACAATGGCCGGAGACCCTACCGGGACCGGATTGGCCACGACGCGGGTCGGTCTCGCGTCCTGCAACACAAGGCGTGGCTCCTTCGCTTCTACCACCTCCTTCCGGGTACGGCTTGGGTTAACGGGTCCACAGCACCAGAACGCTCAGCAAGAAAACAAGCGATTGCGCCACCTCGGCGAACCCGAGACGCCTCAGGTCCACGCGCTGGTCGAGGCGCGCCAGGCCGACAATCGTGTGCACCGTGATCGGCAGAAACGCCAGGAACATGGCTTCGGGGACGAAGCCCGCTCGAACCAGCGCCCACAGAGCCAGGTGAACGGCGATCAGGTAGGCCAGTGCTACACCACCGAGGCGCGCTTTCAGCCACAGCGACAGCCTTCCCCTGCGTTCCCTCAGGCGGCCCACCTTGGCCCGCACGTAGAAAATGCTGAGCGAGAAGAACAGGAAATTGATCGCGTGGAAGGCGATCAGGTGGCCGAGATCGTGCGTGCCGCCGATGATGAGTGCCACCGGACCGCTGGCAGTTAAGAGTAGAATCCCGAGCAGTTCTCCACCAGTGGTGCGCTCCAAACGAAGCAGCGCCACTACCACCGTCGAGACCGCCAGAACGGACACAAAGAGCAGGTACACGGCTGTCACCGGCGTCAGCGCAGACCCCACGCCCGCAGCTGCCAGCGCTAAGCCCAGCGTTCCGAGCAGTAGTGCTGCCCGGGTTTCTGGGTGAAGCCGTAAGTCGCTCAAGGCGAACCCCCGACGTCCCCAGCGCACAAACTCAGCGCGGGCCACGAACAGCAGCAGGGCGCCGAGTGCGAAAAGAACGAGCCGCCAGGTCGGGCGCAGAGCCAGGGCGGATCCGGCAACGTACGGGATCAGCCACATGGCCCAGGCTCCGTGCTCTCGCGGGATCAATCTGAGTAAGGTCTTCGCGGTCATCTCCCTTCACGTGTTCTGTCTTTGAGCCAAACTGCAAAGTTCCTGGTTCTGAGCCGATGAGGGCACAAATGGCGCCGAGCCCAGACCGACGTCGCTACAACGAGGTCTCAGCGGGCTCGTCGACGGCGAGTTCGCCTTCCCCGTTACGGCTCCTCAGCCGTGTGGGACAAGCCAGCCAATTCTCCAGAAGCACTCTGGATGAAAAGACCGACAGGACCTTGTCCGGCGAAAGTGTCTTGACTGACGCTCAGGGTGAAGCTTCCGTACCGGCGGCACAACTGCGCGGTCAGGCGCTCCCTTTCGCTCTGAGCTCGCGCTTGTCTCGCGCGGGCTCCCGGACCGTTTCCACGGGTGCACCAGCGCGACGAGATC
>JAADFT010000070.1 GCA_013152765.1 Calditrichota bacterium
AAGCGCATTCTGGAGCGCCTCAATCCGCGTTCGAACCGCCCGGATTTCCACCAGTTCAGACCACTCCAGACCCGCCGGACTCACAGAACGGCCTGAAAAATCCGAAGCGTTCTCACCTCCGCCCGGGATTGAGTCCCGGGCTGCTTCAACACCGTACCCGTTGAACCGGGCCTGGCTGCGCGAAGGGTTAGCAACGTTCTACCAGAGCCGGACTACTCAACCAACCCTTCCTGCGCCACGACGGCCGCCCCGGTTCGACTTGAAAAGCGCCTCGCTTACTGCAGTTAAACACCCCGGAGCAACCGAAATGTTCACGTTGTGGAAATGTGCGGTCAGGTTTTGCCGTCAATTGCCCTTGCCGTCCGATTCCGCCGCTTCGGTCTTCGAACTCGCCTGTTCAGCGGCACTCGGGCCGAGAATCTTCTTCAGCTCGGGTCGTTCCAGGACCTCTTTTTCAAGCAAGGTCTTGGCCAGTTTCTCCAGCCGGTCGCGCTTTTCGCGCAAGATCTCGCTGGCTCGCTTGTAGCACTCGTCTACGATCCTGCGGATCTCTTCGTCCACGATCCGGGCGGTTTCCTCGCTGAAGTCTCGCCGCAACGTCGGCCCGCCCAGAAAGCCGTTCTGCTCGTTCTCGACAAAAGAGAGGTGACCGAGCTTCTCGCTCATGCCGTAGACCACCACCATGTTGCGAGCGATTTCCGTAGCCCGCTGCAGGTCGTTCTGGGCCCCGGTTGACACGGTGCCGAAGATCAGCTCTTCAGCCGCCCGACCACCGAGCAGCGCCGTGATCCGGTCCAGGAGTTCCTCCTTCGTCAGCAAGTAGCGGTCCTCGAGCGGCGTCTGCAGCGTGTAGCCTAACGCGCCTACCCCGCGCGGCACGATGGACACCTTGTGCACCGGGTCGGCGTGCGGCAGGAACCACCCAACCGTGGCGTGACCGGACTCGTGGTAGGCAACGATTCGGCGCTCGTTCGGGTTGATGAGCTTGTTGCGTTTCTTCAACCCAGCCACAACCCGCTCGATTGCTTCCTCAAAATCCTCCATTTCGATCTTGTCTTTGCCCTTCCGGGCCGCCAGCAGCGCCGCTTCGTTACACACGTTGGCGATTTCCGCTCCCGCGAAACCCGGCGTCTGCGCTGCCAGAAGGTGCAGATCCACGTCGTCCGCCAGCACAAGGTTTCGCGTGTGCACACGGAAAATGGCCTCGCGCCCCTTCAAATCCGGCTTGTCCACCACGATTTGCCTGTCGAACCGTCCCGGGCGCAGGAGAGCCGGGTCCAGCACGTCTGGCCGGTTGGTTGCGGCCATGATCACCACGCCAGCACTGGAGTCGAAACCGTCCATTTCCGTGAGAAGCTGGTTCAGCGTGCTTTCGCGCTCGTCGTGTCCACCGCCCAGGTAGGGGCCGTGTCCACGGCTGCGGCCGATCGCGTCGATTTCGTCGATGAACACGATGCACGGGGCTTTGGCGCGAGCCTGGGCAAACAGGTCGCGCACCCGGGCAGCCCCAACGCCGACGAACATCTCCACGAATTCCGAGCCGCTGATGCTGAAGAACGGCACACCAGCCTCTCCCGCCACGGCTTTGGCGAGCAGAGTCTTGCCCGTTCCCGGCGGTCCCACCAGAAGCACACCTTTTGGCATTTTGCCGCCAAGGCGCTGGTACTTCTTGGGATTCTTGAGGAAGTCGACGATTTCCTTGACCTCCTCCACGGCCTCGTCGATGCCCGCTACGTCGGCAAACGTGACGCGGGATTTCTTCGGATCCTCCGCGTAGATCTTGGCCCTGGCCTTGCCGAAACTCATCACGTTGGCGCCGCCACCCATCTTGTTGCGGAAAAAGTAGCCCCAGATGAGCACCAAAATGGCCAGCGGCACAATCCACAGGAGGAAGAGGTCGCGAATCCAGCCTGAGCTGAGCACGCCTTTGTAGTCCACCCCGTGGGCCTGCAGGTCGTGGATCAACTGGTCGTCCTGCACGCGCACAACGGTGAACCTGCGCTTCCACTGCTCCTTCCAGCGTTGCGCACGGGCCGGCAGCTGAAGTGGGTGTCCTTCGATTTGCTCAATTACGCTGTCCGGTACCGCTTTGAGTTCGCCCACGATCACGCGGTCCTTCAGCTCCACGCGGGCGATCAGGTCGCGCGCAAGGTAGTCGCGAAACTGTTTGTAGGTGATTTCCCGCGGCGCCGGCGGAGCCATCAACGACTGCCAGAACCACAGGACCATCACCAGAAAAACCAGGTACCAGAGCGAAAACTTAACGCGCTTTTCCATCGCCTCCTTCCCTCCCCGGACCCGACAGGACGGGCCCGAAAAAGTTGGTCTGAGAGCTCTTGCCGTCCCCGGGTCCGACCCGTCTTAACTGCTTCTTGCCCTTGCTGCCAGCAGGGTGCTCAGCCGTCGCCCGGAAGTTTGGACCAACCATCTCCGAGCGAGCGGGCTCCACATCAGAAAAAAGGGCCTGGCGTCTCAGAGGACACCAGACCCTCAGTTGTTCTTACTCCGCTGCGGTTTCGCCCTCGGCGGATTCGATTTTCTCGAACACAATCCGGCCGTCGCGGAAATCGACGCGAATCACGTCGCCAGGCACAAAGACGCCTGCCAGGATTCCCTTGGCCAGCTCGTTTACCACCTCGCGCTGAATGACGCGCCGCAACGGCCGCGCTCCGAACGCCGGGTCGAAACCAGCCTCGGCCAGGTGTTTGCGCGCCGCATCGGTCAGGACTGCGTCGTAGCCCTGCTCTTTCAGGTTCTCGCGGATGCGGTTGAACTGCAGATCCACGATCTTCTCGATGTCCGAACGCGTCAGCGCACGGAACACGATGATCTCGTCAACGCGGTTCAGGAACTCAGGCCGCAGCGTACGCCGCAACAGATCCATTGCCTCGCGCTGGATTTCCGCGTAAACCTGGTCGCGGTTGTCGTCGCGGATCAACTGCGACTTCTCCATGATCATCGGCGCGCCCAGGTTCGACGTCATGATGATGATCGTGTTGCGGAAGTCCACCGTCCGGCCCTTGTTGTCCGTCAGGCGACCATCATCCAGCACCTGCAGCAAGATGTTGAACACCTGCGGGTGCGCCTTCTCGATCTCGTCCAGCAACACCACCGAGTACGGGCGCCGACGCACGGCTTCTGTGAGCTGACCGCCTTCCTCGTAACCCACGTAGCCCGGAGGGGCACCGATGAGCCGCGCCACCGAGTGCTGCTCCATGTACTCCGACATGTCGATTCGAATCATGGCGTTTTCGTCGTCGAACAGAAACTCGGCCAGCGCCTTGGCCAGCTCGGTTTTACCCACACCCGTGGGCCCGAGGAAGATGAACGACCCGATCGGCCGGTTCTTGTCGCTCAGGCCAGCGCGAGCCCGGCGGATGGCGTCGGACACTGCCCGGATGGCCTCTTCCTGGCCGACCACCCGCTGCGACAGCCGCTCTTCCATCTTGAGCAGCTTCTCGCGCTCGCTCTCCAGCATCCGCGAAACCGGGATGCCGGTCCAGCGCGACACGATCTCCGCAATGTCCTCCTCGTCCACCTCTTCCTTCAGCAGCGCGCCGTCCTTCTGGAGCTCGGCCAGCCGCTTGTTCTCCTCTTCGAGCTGACGTTCCAGCTCCGGCAGCTTGCCGTAACGCAGCTCGGCCACCTTGTTCAGATCACCGGCGCGCTCGGCCTGCTCCATTTCGATCTTGAGCTGGTCAATCTGCGCCTTGATCTCGCGGATCTTCTGGATGGCCTCCTTCTCGGCCAACCACTTGGCCCGCAACTGATCGCGCTTCTCACGCAGATTGGCCAGTTCCTGGTTCACCGCTTCCAGGCGCTTCTTGCTGGCCTCGTCCTTTTCCTTCTTCAGAGCCACAGCCTCGATCTCGAGCTGCTTGATGCGCCGTTCGATCTCGTCGAGCTCTTCAGGCATCGAGTCGATCTGCGTGCGCAGCCGGGCCGCCGCCTCATCGATCAGGTCGATGGCCTTGTCCGGCAGGTAGCGGTCCGTGATGTAGCGATGCGACAACACCGCCGCTGCTATCAGCGCTGAATCCTTGATCCGCACACCGTGGTGCACCTCGTACTTTTCTTTCAGCCCGCGAAGGATCGAAATCGTGTCTTCCACGGACGGCTCTTCCACCAGCACCGGCTGGAAACGCCGCTCAAGGGCCTTATCCTTCTCGATGTACTTGCGGTACTCGTCAATCGTGGTGGCGCCGATGCAGCGCAGCTCGCCTCGCGCCAGCGCTGGCTTCAGCATGTTGCTGGCGTCGACGGCGCCCTCGGCCGCTCCCGCTCCGACCAGCGTGTGCAGCTCGTCGATGAACAGAATGATCTGTCCATCGGACTCCGTTACCTCGCGCAGCACGGCCTTGAGGCGCTCCTCGAATTCACCGCGGAACTTGGCGCCAGCCACAAGAGCACCCAAGTCAAGCGCCACAATTCGCTTGTCCTTCAAGTTCTCCGGCACATCGCCGCTCACGATTCGCTGAGCCAGGCCCTCCACGATGGCCGTTTTCCCAACACCCGGGTCACCGATCAACACCGGGTTGTTTTTCGTACGCCGACTCAGCACCTGCATCACCCGGCGAATTTCCTCGTCCCGACCGATCACCGGATCCAGTTTGCCGCGCCGGGCCAGCTCGGTCAAATCACGGCCGTAGCGTTCCAGCGCCTGGTACGTGTCCTCCGGATTCTGGCTGGTCACGCGCTGGCTTCCGCGGATGTCCTGCAACACCCGGTAAATCGCATCCTTCGAGAGACCCTGCTTGCGAAGCAACTCACCGGCCGGGCTCCTGGGCTCCTCGGCCATGGCAATCAGCAGGTGCTCCGTGCTGACGTACTCATCCTTCAGCGCGGCTGCCTCATCGAACGCGCGATTCAAAATCTGGTTGACTTCCTGAGACAGGTAGACCTGCCCGATCGCGCCCTGAATCTTCGGCAACTTGTCCAGTTCTTCCTGGACTCGAGTCATCAACAGGTCCAAACTCAGACCCAGTTTTTTCACGATGGCCGCAGGCACGCCTTCCGGATCATCCAGAAGCGCCCGCAAAAGGTGCCAATCCTCAATCTGCTGCTGGCCGTTGTTCTGCGCCAGCTGCTGAGCTTTGGCTACTGCTTCCTGCGCCTTTACTGTCAGTTTATCCCAATTCATTCGCTGTCACCTCCTGTTTTTGATTCCCTGCGCCTCCCCTCACGCTTCCGCAAACACCCTGCTCAGATTGTGCCCAAACTGCTCAGATGCCGCGACTTCACCGCTTGTTCAGCCCTTACAAACGCCCCCGAAATGCCGCGAGAATTCGGTTCTCACGCTAACAAGTCAGGTTCTGCATCGTCTTCCCGAGAGATCCGACCTCGCGAAACTAAGCCGCCTTGGCGAATTCGCGCAAGAGCTGCTTCTGACGCTCGGTCAGATGCTTCGGGATTTGCACCTTCACCGTCACGAACATGTCGCCCTGGGCATTGCGTGTGCGCAGGCCCATGCCGCGCAGCCGGAACGTGGTGCCGGGCTGCGTACCCGGCGGCACCCGCAGCTCCACCTTCTTGCCGTGCGGCGTGCGAACGCGGATCTTCGTTCCGAGTGCTGCCTGCACAAAGCTGATCGGCACCTCGACGTACACGTTCGCACCTTTCCGCTTGAAGAAGCGGTCTTCCTGCACACGCACCTTCACGTACAGGTCGCCCGGTCGCCCGCCGGCAGGCCCCGGTTCGCCCTGGCCCGGCAGACGCAGGGTCTGTCCGTCTTCGATGCCGGGCGGAATCGTCACCCGGACGCTCCGCACAACCTCTACACGCCCGGAGCCGCCACACTGGCGACACGGATTGGTGATGATCACACCGCGTCCCTGACACCGCGGACACGGACGGCTGAAGGCAAACCCACCAAGCCCCTCCGACACAACACCTTTGCCCTTACACACCGGGCAGGTTTGCACCTTCGCTCCAGGCTCAGCACCGGTACCGCCACAACGCGGGCAGACCTCGTGCCGCGGCACCCTCACCGTTACCGTGCCGCCCTTCACCGCCATGTCGAATGGAACGGTGATTTCCGCGTACAGGTCCTCGCCCTTCTGAGGGCCGTAACGTTCCTGACGGATGAATTCGCCCTGATCGAAAAACTGGCTGAACAAGTCTTCGAAGCCGAGTCCGCCGAACACGTCCTCCGCTCTTGCTCCACCACCCTGACCCTGGCGGAACTGGCTGAAGTCGAATCCACCGGCGCCGCCAAATGCACCACTCTGCTGCATGCGCCGGAGCTCGTCGTACTGCTTGCGCTTCTCCGGGTCCTTGAGGACTTCGTAAGCCTCCGTAATCTCTTTGAAACGCTCTTCCGCCTGCTTGTCACCAGGGTTCCGATCGGGATGGTAACGCTTGGCCAGCTCGCGGTAAGCCTTCTTGATTTCGTCTTCCGAGGCGTTTTCACTCACGCCCAGAATCTTGTAGTAGTCCTTCTGGGGCATGCACCATCCCTCCTTTCGTCGTCGTTATTCCTCGGAACTGAGCTGACCTACCACGACCTGCGCCGGTCGAATCACACGTCCCTTGAATCGGTAACCCTGTTTCGTCACAGCCAGAACCTTGTGGTCCTTCTCCGGATCGTCGACGGGCTGTACGGCAACCGCCTCGTGGACCTCGGGGTCAAACGGATCGCCCACGGAGGCGAGCGGCTCCAGACCCTCGCTGGTCAGAATGTCCACAAGCTTTTTGTAGATCAACCGCGCTCCTTCGGCCACTGCGTCCGCATCAGCGTCAGCGTGCTCCATCATGTGGCCGAAATCATCAATCACCGGGAGCAGCTTTTTCACCAGTTCTGCCTTGGAATCGACGGCAATCTGGGCTTGCTGTTCCCGCGTGCGTCGGCGGAAGTTGTCGAACTCCGCCATCAGTCGCAACAACCGGTCTTCGAGTTCTTTCACGCGTTCCTCTTCAGCCTCCTTTGCCTCTTTTTCGGCAGCCTCCTCAGCGACGGGCTGCTCCTCGGTTTCCTCCGCCGCCTCGGTAGTGGGCTGCTGCTCCCCCGGCGCATTTTCCTGCTTCGTCGCGTCGTCACCGACCGGGTTTTCCTCGAGGTCAGAGGTCACCGAGGGCCGATCTTCGCGCACCTCCTCGTCCACAAAGTCGATTGGCACTTCGATCACCTCCTTTGCCCGAGGATTGTCGTCAAGCTTAACCATTTAGATCACCTCATTTCACCAGTCACGGGTTGCTTTCCTTCTTCTCTCTCCCGGCTTTCCTCACCTCCGAAGCCCCTCCGCGTCTGGCGCCAGAGTGCCGTTTCGCTTGCGCGCCACCCCGCAGCACCGCCTTTGCGGAGGCTCTTGTTCCTCCGCCCTCTTTACGGATTCTGTCCTGCAAACACCCTCGGAACTTCGGCAACGGCGTGACAGCTAAACGGGCACCCCCAGCAAAGATTCGAAAGGGGCCTCAATGAGGCCCCTTTCTGATTACTTCTTCTCTTCGTCGTCGTCAACAACCTCAAAATCGGCGTCCTGGACACCTTCCTCGGCTCCAGTGGCCGAAGCACTGGCCTCCGCACCAGCATCCGTGGTGGCGCCAGCACCAGCCTCAGCACCGGTAGCACCGGCTGCCTGCTGGTACAGGGTGCTGGCAGCCTGGTTCCACAACTGGCTCAGCGCGTCCGTGGCCGACCGAATCTCGTTGATGTCCTCGCCCTTGACGGCTTCGCGCACACGCGCCACAGCCGCTTCGAGCTTGCTCTTCATCTCCGGATCGAGCTTGTCGCCCATTTCTTTCAGATTCTTCTCGGTCTGGTAGGCGAGCTGGTCCGCCTGGTTCCGCGCGTCAGCCAATTCGCGCCGACGACGGTCCTCGGCCGCGTGTTCCTGCGCCTCGCGAACCATTTTCTCGATTTCCTGCTCGGTCAGACCGCTGGACGCCTCGATCCGGATGCTCTGCTCTTTGCCGGTCGCCTTGTCGCGCGCCGTCACATGCAGAATGCCGTTGGCGTCGATGTCAAACGTCACCTCGATCTGCGGCACGCCGCGCGGTGCTGGCGGGATGCCATCCAGGATGAAGCGTCCCAGCGTCCGGTTGTCGGCCGCCATCTGGCGCTCACCCTGCACCACGTGAATCTCCACCGAGGTCTGGTTGTCTTGCGCCGTGGTGAAGATCTCGCTCTTCCGCGTCGGGATCGTGGTGTTGCGCGGAATGAGCACCGTGGTCACGCCGCCCAGGGTCTCGATGCCCAGCGACAGCGGCGTCACGTCGAGCAACAGCACGTCTTTCATCTCGCCCGACAGCACAGCGCCCTGGATTGCGGCGCCGATGGCGACCACCTCATCCGGGTTGATGCCCTTGTGCGGCTCCTTGCCGAACAGACGCTTCACGGTCTCCTGCACCTTCGGCATGCGCGTCATACCGCCAACCAGGATGACCTCGTCGATGTCGCTGGCGGTCAGCCCGGCATCCTTCAGGGCCTGCTGCACCGGACCAACAGTCCGCTCGATCAGGTCGTCCACCAGCTGCTCCAGCTTGGAGCGCGTCAGGGTCTTGATCAGGTGCTTCGGCCCGCTGGCATCCGCCGTGATGAACGGCAGGTTGATCTCGGTCTGCAGCGTGCTCGAGAGCTCAATCTTCGCCTTCTCGGCCGCCTCTTTGAGCCGCTGCATGGCCATCGGATCCTTGCTCAAATCGATGCCGGTCTCTTTCTTGAACTCCTCCACCAACCAGTCGATGATCCGCTGGTCGAAGTTGTCGCCGCCCAGGTGGGTGTCGCCGTTGGTGGACTTCACTTCAAACACACCGTCGCCGATCTCCAGAATCGAGATGTCGAACGTACCACCACCCAGGTCGTAGACGGCGATCTTCTCGTTCTTCTTCTTGTCCAGACCGTAGGCCAGCGAAGCTGCCGTCGGCTCGTTGATGATTCGCACCACGTTCAGACCCGCAATGCGACCAGCGTCCTTCGTGGCCTGACGCTGCGCGTCGTTGAAGTACGCGGGTACCGTGATGACCGCGTCGGTAATCTTCTCGCCGAGGTAATCCTCAGCGGTCTGCTTCATTTTCTGCAAGATCTTCGCAGAAATTTCCGGCGGCGAAAAGATCTTGTCACCGATCTTCACACGGGCGTCGCCGTTCGGCCCCTTCACAACCTCGTACGGGACCAGCTTGATTTCCTCAGTCACCTCTTCGTAGCGGCGCCCCATGAAGCGCTTGATCGAGAAAATCGTGTTCTTCGGGTTCGTGATGGCCTGCCGCTTCGCCGGTGCCCCAACCAGCCACTCACCGTCTTTCGTCAGGGCCACCACGGACGGGGTCGTCCGAGAACCCTCAGCGTTGGGGATTACCACCGGCTGGCCGCCCTCAACTACCGCGACGCACGAGTTGGTCGTCCCCAGGTCAATCCCAATTACTTTTCCAGCCATCGCCTTTCACCTCCTGCCTTGTATTTTCAAATGTCATTTGTTCTCGAATTCGTGGGTCCCACGTCGAGGCCCACTCCGTAGTCGCACCGCCTGTTGAACTTTAGCTCGATCTACTTACAAAATCGGGCCGGTACAGGAGTCATCCTGACCCCTCCGGCCCGATCCAGGTCAGTGCTTCCGCCTCCCACTGCACTCG